>CAZJCB010000005.1:0-27482 GCA_964544245.1 uncultured Christensenella sp. | reverse complement strand
CCAGGCGCTGGCGCGACGCCATCCGTTTGAGGCAAAGCTATGCCATTTCCCGAGGAGGCTTCTGTGCCCGTACTCTCTGCGCTCTGGGATCGATCGGCAGGATCCCGCATCCAATCCCTGCCGCCCATCGGGAACTGCATGTTCCTGGCGCGGGAGAAACCCATGGAATTAGAGCCCATGCTTTGGATGTCCACTCCAGATGCGTCAATGAAGCCCGCGTTGCCTGAGGCGGTCTGTGCCTCGCTGGTCCTGGCGATATCGCCGTTGAGCTGTCCGGTGATACTTTCAGCACGCAGCAGACAGAACTCGCGCAGTTCCCCACTGCCCTTGATAAACTCCTCGAAGGTGCAGAAAGCCGTCGGGTCCTTTTCGACATAGGGCGAGATCAGTTCGACGGCGCTGTCGAACATTTTAGCGAACTCCCCGCTGTTGAAATACGTCATGTATTCGGCGAACACTTCATGATAGCGCGCAAGGTACTCTTCGCTGGAGAAAATCCAGGCGATCATCGGCTTGTCGTTGACCGTCCCTGAAAGCATCGGGGAGTCAATGGGATAGTTCACCATCGCCGCCGCGTTGTCGCCGGATGAATCAGTCTGTGCAGCGTTCTCGGGCATCCTGTTCCTGGCTCCCCCAAACCCGCCCATGCCCCCGAAGGCAAGGTTGTAATCCCAGGCGATCATGGACAGCTGCCCGTCACTTTCGGCCAGATAGTAGTTATGGGTCAGGCTGCCCGTGTAACTGTCCGAGTTGAGCACAAAGTTGTGCACGACAAAGTAACGGATGACCTCTTCCACGTCGACAACTTCACCAATGTCCGTTCCTTCATTGAGCTGTCTGAGGGAACTGATCAGGCGGGTCTTGTCGGCCTGGCTTGTCTTGAATACAGCGTTGTCAAAGATGACGGAATAGCTATCCGGATCGTCGTCCGTGTAGACGAGCGACGTCTGCGTGCCGCCCATCCCGCCGAACCTTCCTCCGGGGCCGTCCGCCTGGCCCATCCGTTCCATCGCGCCCATGTCCGGCATGTTCCCGAACGGGGGCCTCTCGCCGGCGGGAAAAGCGGGAGCCTGGCCATCCCGCGGCATCCTGGCGGCATCCATCCCCTCAGGAAACCCAGCCGGGAGTCCTTCCGCATCGCGGTCCCTTGCAAATCCACCCCCGATATCCATCGAGTCCGGCTTGTATAGCTCCACCGGATCATTTCCGTACACGCGCGATACAAACGCCTCCTCGACCCCCTCCACGGCAAGGTACAGGCCCCAGTCCTCGCCGTTGATCTTCACCCAGATGAAACTGGACAGCGGCGCGTCCGCGCCCATCGCGTTCATCATCTGGTAGCTGACGTAGTCCTTCATATAGGTGTTGTCCTGGGCGACGTTGTTGAGCACCAGCTTGTCCAGCCCGTGGTAGGAAATGCTGTCGGAGTAGTGGTCAAACTCGATCTTGAAGCTGTACCGGTCCGACTCCGCGCTGCGGATCATCGACAGGGACGAGTTGCCCTTCGGCCTGATCGCGATCCCCCTGACCGTTTCGCCGTCGATGACCACGCTGGCCTGGATGTACTCCTCCGCCTGGGCGTTTGAGATCATCGTGTCCCAGTCATCCTTATCCGCCAGGATATTGATGGTATGGACCCTGTCGGTGGAGAAGAGTGACGAGGCGTACTCCGGCTGCCGGCTGACGATCTGGACGCCGTTGCCCGCGAGGGCCATCAGCCCGGCCGTTGACAGGAGCATCGTCAGAATGATCAGGACGCAGGCCAACGTCGTATACTTATGCTTGGACATATCCAGCCTCACAGTCCCGGGATTCGGTCATCCCAGGTAATCGCCGTTGTAGCTCACCAGCACGACGTTGCTGACGCCCGGAGCGGAGGACATGGCATTGACAAAGGATGTGTCCTCGCTTTTCAGGCGCACTTCGTAGTGCAGTTCAATGGAGCCGGGACTGACGGTCTTGCTCTTGAGCGCGCTTCTGAGCACATGGCCCTTCAAGTCGGAAACGGCTCTCTTCTCCGCTTCTTCATCCGCGCAGCGCATCACGACGATGAAGGGGTTGTCATGCGACTTCCTGTTGATAAAGACGATGAGCATGATGCCGATGACAAAGCTTCCGAACACAGCCAGCGGGATCATCCCCGCGGCTAGCACTATGCCAGCGGCGATTGCCCAGAACAGGTATACGATGTCCAGCGGCTCCTTGATGGCGGTGCGGAAGCGCACGATGGACAGCGCGCCGACCATGCCCAGGGAGAGGACCACATTGCTGGTGACCGCCAGGATGACGAACGTGGAGATCATCGTCAGCGCAATCAGTGAAACGCCGAAGCCCGAGGAATACATCACGCCTTTGAACGTCTTTCGGTAGACCATGAATATGAAGACTCCGATGCCAAAGGAAAGCGCCATCGCAATGAGCATGTCCAGGACGGTCACGCTGGCGATGTTCTCCAGGAAGTTCGACTTAAAAATGTCTTTGAAGGTCATAGTATTATCTCCTTGTTCCTTTTATCCATACACCCTGCACAGAGCGTATTTCGAGATGGCGGAGGCCTGCCGTCCTTCCAGCTGGAGGATGTGAACGATGTGCTCCGGGATGAACTGGTCGAACTTTACTTCCAGCACGACCATTTCCGCTCCCGCGACGACAGTCGGCAGACTATCGTCCAGGAAATCCGTCGAGAACAAGCCAGTACGGATATCGTGGTCCAACGTCACGCGTACGTTGCCGGCGGCGCAGGTGAAAGCCTCCCGGATATAGTCGACGATGGTCCTGGGCATGAGCTGTTCGCAGCGCATCTTCACATATAGTTCTCGCAACAACTCCCGCCGGTCTTCAGCCATCCAGGACAGGTCGTCGTGAAGAATGGCCCGCGCTTCCTCCGCGGTTATCGGTTCGGACAGCTTCCGGCACAAGCCGTTCGCTTTGCTCTTTTTCTCCAGCACCAGGCAGCCCCCGGCGCCGAAATACCTGCGGATCCTGAATTTCTCCCGTCTGTCCAGGCCGTCGGTCTTCTCGCGCAGCGCCTTGTCGCCCGGTGTGTCAAAATACAGGCTGCGGACCTTGTACTCCCCGTTCGCGTCGGCGTGCGGGTCCGGCGACATGACGTGCCGCAACCGGGCGCGCAGGATCTGATAGTCGCCATAGTTCAGGCTGTGCTTTAGTTCATGACGTGCCTGCATCCTACTGCTTCCTCCTTCCAATCAACTGATATGACGCATTATATCAGCAACCCTTTAATCCACCTTTAATGGGTTTATTATTTGACAGCTCCTGCGATGACAGCCTGGATCCTACTCGTACCTCAAAGCTTCCACCGGCAGGAGCCGGGATGCCTTGTTTGCCGGATACAGTCCGAACAAGACGCCGATGAACAGTGAGAAACCTACCGCCAGCAGGGCAATCAAGGGCGATACTGCCAGCTGCATGCTCAGCAGGGGGCCAAGCAAACGGGTCGCAAGAACGCTGATGCCCAGTCCCAGGATGCCCCCCAGCAGGCTAACAACCAGCGCTTCCACCAGGAACTGGCTGAGGATGTTGCGGCGGGAAGCCCCGATCGCCTTGCGGATCCCGATTTCCCTGGTGCGCTCAGATACAGAGACCAGCATGATGTTCATGATGCCGATCCCGCCCACCAGCAGGGAGATCGCAGCGATCCCGCCCAGCATCAGGGTCAGGGTGGAAGTGGCTGTACTAAGGGTTTCCAGAACGGAGGTCTGGTTGTAGATCCTGTAGGTTGTCGATGAGGAAGCGCCAACCATCAGCTTGTCCAAAAAAGCTGTGACCGATTTCTCCGCGTCATTCACGCGCTCGGACGAAGCCGCGGAAATGTAAACGCTGCTGATACCCTTGCGCTGGAACAGCCTTTCGCCCACCGTGAAGGGGATAATCACTAGGTTGTCCCCGGATCCGGTCATGCTGCTGCCGATCTTGTCAAGGACTCCGACTACCGTGAAGGGAAAGCCTTTGAAAGTGAAACCCTGACCGACTGCGTGCACGCTGCCGAACAGTTCTTCCGCCGCTTCCTGGCCCAGGACGGCGACGAAACTTCGGTTGTCCACATCCGGTCCTGTCAGGAAACGCCCTTCCATGACTGTGTAGTTCCGGATCAGGTCGTATCCGGGCGTGGTTGCCAGAAGAGACCCGTCCTCATATTGCTGCAGCCCTGCCTTCAGCGTGCCTGATGACATGGACACCGGGCTGACGTGGGCAATATCTTCCAGCTGACGCAGTTCTGCCAGGCTGTCAAAGGTGACCGGGTTGTTGCGCCGTGCGCTGATGCTGACGGTCAGCAGGTTCGTGCCCAGCTTTTCAATGCTGCTGCTGACCGACCGGTTTGCTCCCTGGCCGATGGATACCAGGACCACGACAGCGATGACACCGATGATAATCCCCAGCATAGTAAGGAAGGAGCGCATTTTATTGCCCAGGATCGACTTGAAGGCCATCTGGACCGACTGCATCAGCTCACCCCGTTTCTCTCATCCGTCTGGATCTGCCCGTCCACTATATGCAGGGATCGCTGCGCGTGCCTTGCAATGTTCGGGTCGTGCGTAATCAGCACGATGGTGTTGCCCTGCTTGTGCAGCTGATCGAACATTTCCATGATCTCCGAGCCCGTCTTGCTGTCCAGGTTGCCTGTTGGCTCGTCAGCCAGGATCAGCTTGGGTTTGGCGGCCAGCGCCCTGGCAATGGCCACTCGCTGCTGCTGCCCGCCCGACAGCTGCTGGGGCCGGTGCTTCATGCGGTCTTTCAGCCCGACAAGTTCAAGCGCTTCCTGTGCCTGCGTACGCCGCTGGCGACGTCCCATATGCTGGTAGATCAAGGGCAGCTCAACGTTCTCCAGAGCGTTCAGGCGTCCAAGCAGGTTGAATCCCTGAAAGATAAAGCCGATATGGGTATTACGCAGCGCGGCCAGCTGACGGCCTGAGAATTTTTTCGTGTTTGTGCCGGCCAGCTCATATACGCCATTGTCAGGCACATCCAGGCAGCCGATGATGTTCATGAGGGTCGACTTGCCGCTGCCGCTGGGGCCCGTGATCGCGACATACTCGCCATCCCCGATCTCAAAGCTGACCTGCCTAAGCGCCAGGATGTTCTCTCCGCCAAGCCTGTAGGCTTTGTCGACCCCTTGCATCTTGATCATGGCCGCTGCCCTTCTCCGGGGTTGAACTGACGGCCGGGGTTCATCATGTTTCCGAAACCGGGCTGATTTTGCCTGGTTGTCCCAGTCCCTGTCAGCGCGCTTGGACGCACCAGCACAACGTCGCCCTCGCTTAGCCCCTCGCTGACCGCCGCGTAGTTCGCGTCCGACAAGCCGACTTTGATATAGGTCTTGACGCCTTGTACTTCATTGCCCGCTGTGGCGTTCCCATTCTTGAGAAGCACATAATTGCCGCTGCGGTCGCTCATCAGGGCTGCCAGCGGCACCAGCACGCTGTCACGCGCTTCGCCGACCGTCAGAGTCGCCGTGCCGTTCATCCCACTGCGCAGACGGCTGTCCTCCCGGATCGACAGCGTGACCGTGTAGCTGGTGATACCGCTGCTGCTGCTTCCCAGCAGTGAAATCTTCTCCACCTTGACCGGCAATTGCGCATCGGTGATCGCGTCAAGTTGAGCCAGGCCTTCCTGCCCTGCCTGAACCGAAAGGATGTCCAGCTCGTCCACCGCTACGTCAAGGGCGAACAAGTTGCCTGAATACAGCTTCAGCAACTCGGATCCTTTCTGCAAAGCGACGCTTTCCTGAGCGGTCACGGATGCCACGATACCGTCCGATTCACAAATGAAGGCAGGATTGGCAAGCAATTCTTCAAAACGCGCAACTGTCTGCGCCATCTCGTCCCTGTCAGCCAGGGCTTCCAGATATTCGGCTTGCGGCGCAGCGTTCTCAACCGTGAAGAGGGTGGTGTTGCGCGCTACAGCGCTGTTCACTTTCACCGATACGCTCGCAACGACGCCGTCAATCTTCGTATACAGCCGGTAAGGCAAGTCCACCTGGGCTTTTCCTTCCCCGACCGTCACTCCGTTCAGCGTTACCTGCACTGTTTCGTCAATTTTGGCCCTGGTATCAGGGAAGGTGACCAATACGCCGCCATCCTGCTCCAGGCGTGCGACACTTCCGGTATGGACAGTCGTTCCAACCTTGACTTTCACTGCAAGGCCAAGGCTCAGCACTTGGGAGGGGATGATCTTCACCTGCATCAGCCCGTTGGTGGAAATGACAGCAGCGGGCTGTTTCTGCAGGGTCTGCTGTACCATCTGCCCTTCCGCCAGGTTCAGCTGCTTCACAACGCCGGCAATCGATGTTTTGATGCTTTGCTTACTGTCCTGCTGAGACAGAAGCTGCGCAATCGCCTCATCCTGTGCGGTCAGGGCGGCTTCTGCTTCCTTCAGGCTCTCCTTCAGCACAGCAGTGTCGTATCGTGCCAGGACCTGTCCTTTGCTTACCGCGTCGCCGGCCTCGACTTCGATGCTTTCCAGCGTCAGGGCTTCCGGCAGTTTCAGGCTCTCTTCCTTTTCAAAACGCAGCGATCCGGTGGCGATCACGTTTTGAATGATGCTGCCCTTGGTAAGCGTTACTTCGGTGTATGCCGGGGCCGCGGCCGTTGGCGCGACGGTTGACGACGCGCTTGCTGATGCAAGGTGTAGGCTCGTCACAGCAAGAGCCAGCGCGCAAATCTTTCTTAATCTTTTCATTTCCAGTTCTCCCTCCGTGATCCGTGCATTTGCCGGGTCGATTCCATGCAGCTCCCTGCCGCAAGAGTTAAGTCTCTCAAACCTCGATGGCCATCCCGCATTCAGGCAGCCTGCATCTGTATTGTAGCGGCCGTCCTTTAATGAACCTTTAATCGGAAAACCATTGCGCTTCTCCAGCCCTGTTAGTGTCCCGCGGCTGGTTGAGCCACTCGTAGATTGTCTGCATTTTCAAATCCACTGAGATGGTCTCATTGGCACATCGCTTGAGTTCTTCCGACATCATCTTTGCGTCCGGCACATACTTTTTGTATTTCAGCTCATGCTCAAGGCTCGCCCAGAAATCCATCGCGATCGTCCGGATCTGCACCTCAACGGTTTGCACTGCGGCTACTCCGCCTGTCTGTACCGGTATGCCCAGGATGAGGTGGACGCACCTGTAGCCGTTTGACTTGGGCGACTTGACGTAGTCCTTGATGCGGATGACCTGCACCCCCTCCATTTCCTGGAGCAGTGAAACCGCCTCATAGACCTCAAAGAAGAACCTGCAGACCAGCCGGAACCCCACCAAATCGCAAAGATTGTCTTTGGCCGATTCCAATGTGACAGGAAGCCCGAGCCGTTCAAGCTTTGCTCTGGCGCTTCCCGCGCTTTTTATCCTGCTTTTGTAATGCTCGACAGGAAAGCGTTTCTTCTCATTGTTGAAAGCCTGTTCCAGGTCCTTCAGCCTCTTCAGGAACGAGTCCTCAACCAGTCTCAGCACGGTCAGATGCTCTCCATAAAAAGATTCGTCGGTATCCAAAAAGAACCCACCTCCCTTATTGGGCATCTGGACTGTTCGGTCCGCTATGCTCCCGCTGTTTATTTTGTCATGCGCAGCATGACTGTGAACGTGGTGATGCCGCCTCCGCTTTGGGCGGATATCGTGCCTCCGGAATGCTCGACAATCGTTTTAGCAATGGACAGGCCAAGACCGGAGCCGCCTGTCTCTGTGGACCGGGAAGCATCCGACCGGTAGAACCTGTCGAAGATCCTGGGCAGGTCGTCTGCTGGGATCTCCTCGCCGGTATTGATGACGCTAAGCACAGCCTTCTCATTTTCAGCGCTTAGCCTGACTGTGATATTGCCGCCCTCCGGGGTGTATTTGCCCGCGTTGTCGAGGAGGATGTATAGCACCCCGGTGATTTTCCCGCTGTCAGCGGTCACGCTGATGCCTTTTGCGATGTCTGTCCGCATCGTCTTGCCGCTTTCGTACAGCACCGCTTCCATGGATGCGCAGGCCGTTTCGCAGACAGCCGAGAGATCAAAGGACAGGCTGTCTTCGCCTTTGACCTGTTCGGACTTAGCCAGATAGAGCATATCGTCTACAAGCTTCCCTGTGCGTTTCAGTTCGGAACGGATATATCCGAACCATTCTTTCTGGCTGTCGACGGTCTCTTCGCCGCTGGCGGTGATCGCGTCAACGTTCGCGCCGATCACGGCCAGGGGCGTCCTGAACTCGTGCGAGGCATCGGTGATGAATTGCTTTTGCTTATTGTAGTTTTCCTCGATCGGCTGGACCGCCCGGGCCGCGAATCGATAGGATATGAAGAACAGCGCGAACAGGACCGCAAACCCTACGATGCCAAGCGTCATCAGGAGTGACTGCATGATCCTGACGCTGTGGGTAACGTCCAAAAACACGATCCGCGTATCGGCAAACTCATACGGCAAGTTCGGGATGTCCCCGGCTTGCCGGGGTGCTTCCATAGTCCTGAACAGCCACTTCCGCCCTTCCAGTGTCATTTCCCCGCTCCGTGCCGTTCCCGCCATGTCAAATGCCTTTGCGTAGACGCTGTCGGCCAGGTCCAACTGGCTGTTGACATTCTCTAGTTTGCCGTCCTTGACAAATAAGACAAAGGAAACGCCGTACTCAACGGAAAACCGCTCGCCTGAGGCAGGCCGGATATTCTCCAGGCCCGCGGCAGCATCGGGCAGCGTCCTGTTGGGGAAGAAGAACATGCCGGATACAGCCTGAAGCCGCTGGTTGTTCTCACGCTGGATATTCTGTTGTGTCACCAGGTAGATGATGGAGAAGGCAGCAAGCATGACTAGCGAGACGGTCAGCATGTTGAACAGCATCATGCTGTTGCGCAGCTTCCTAAACACCGGCGTCTCCCTCCCCCTCCATCGATAGCATGTACCCGACGCCGCGTATCGTTTTGATCCGCACGCATTTTGAGAGCAGTGACAGCTTTTTTCTCAGAAAAGCGACTTGGACCTGGACGTGGCTGTCCTCGGTGTCCGAATCCCAGCCCCACAGCTTTTCGATGATCGTGTCGGTGGGGATCGCGTGGCCCTTGTTCAGGATGAGTAGTTCCAGTAATTGACTTTCCTTGAGCGTCAGGTGGAAGGTTTGGTCGTTTCCGCTCAGGTCAAGCGCGTTGTAGTTCAGCTCCACGTCACCGTAGACAAGTGTGTCGTTTGTGACGATCAGTTCCTTGCGCCGCCCCAGTGCGCGGAGCCTTGCCATCAGTTCCTCGGTCTGGAAAGGCTTGGCCAGGTAATCGTCCGCGCCGCTGTCCAGCCCTTTGACTTTATCCTCAAGCTCGCCTCTGGCGGTCAGCAGGATGACAGGCGTCGATACTCCCTGCCCGCGCATTTCCTTCAGCACGCCGATGCCATCCCGTTTGGGAAGCATGACGTCAAGGATCACGATGTCGTACACGCCGGACGCGGCAAGCTCAAGGCCGGTTTCGCCGTCATACGCAAGGTCGACGCTGTAGTTGTTCTTTCTCAGGACCTGGGCGACCGCCCGGGCCATGTACACTTCATCTTCCACATACAGGATTTTCATGCGACTCTCCTTTCCAAAAGCGTTTGAAGGGGTGCCTGCGCTGTCATTCTCCATCGCCGACCTTTAATCTGCCTTTAATATCAGCCATTCTATGACAATTGCATTCCTTGCTGTAATTCTACTCGACTGCATCCACTGTTTCAAGGACTGCAAGACTTCAAGCGACTATGATAGGCTAATCAGCTTTGATGGAATCGATGTGATTTTGGAGTCTACAGGTTTTCTTGGGGGACTATTTTGCCTCACTTAACAAACTGCCGAGGAATTCTGGATAGTCACACATTTAAGACCACGCATGTAGTTGCGAGACGAACCACACCGAAAACAACTCAGATTGCTCGTCTGTAGCCATGAGCGCGCCCAATCGTCCGTCATGTCCGATCTCCTAAAGTCGCAATTTTCCTTTATTTATCAAGGCTTCCCAGCGTTTTGCACACCCCCTTCTCAAATAGTTTGACATTGGGAGGGGGTGTGCATTTTATCATTTCTTGAGTGATTAGCCACATCGGAACACGTATGTTCCGCTCAAAACCGGATGCCTTTCGAGGGCTTCCGGTTTTTGCCTCTCTCCCTCGCTCCTTCTCACCAAGCAATGCCTGCAGGATTGATGAGGGAAGTCTATCGGCTGCAAAGAATCAAATCACAGTATTGAACCGGATCAAGATATGATATTCAGGGTTTAGTCTGTCAGATTGACAAGAAATGAAGAGCTTTTAGATGCACACAATCTTCAGGATAAGGAGCAAATACAATGGAAGATTACATAGCAGGCAACAAGGAAGCATGGGAAGAAGCATTTGAGCTTCGGGATGCCTCCTGGGGCAAGGATATCGCAAAAAGAGTAAAATTGGAGGATTATCCCTTTTTCAACAAGGATACGGTCAAGGTGCTGCGGAAGTATGACATGACCGGAAAGACAATCGGCCAATTCTGCTGCAACAACGGCAGGGAGCTGCTATCGCTTGTGAAATCGTCAGGAGCTGTAAAAGGTGTCGGATTTGACATTGCGGAAAACCAGGTCACTTTTGCCAATGATAGAGCAAAGGAACTCGGCCTGCCCTGCGAATTCATTGCAGTGAATGTACTGGAAATTGATGAGCAGTTCACTGATGCGTTTGACTTTGTACTGATCACCATCGGCGCACTCTGCTGGTTTAAAGACCTGAGGAAGTTATTTCAAGTGATTTCGCGCTGCACGAAAAATGGAGGAACCCTCATCATCAACGAGCTACATCCTTTTACCGGTATGCTGGCAGCGCCTGGTGAAGAAGAATTCATCAAGGATCATCCAACAGAATGCCGCTACTCCTATTTTGAGAAGGAATGGGCAGGCAATAAAGGGATGCAATATATCACCAAGAAGTCCTATGATTCCAAAACATTCACTGATTATTCCCATCCCCTCTCGGACATCATCAGCTCCCTGTGTGAAAATTCCCTGCTCATTACCGGGATGCAGGAATTTGACTACGATATTTCAGAGACCTTTGGAACTTTTGATCATCTGGGTTTTCCGCTCTCAATGATCCTGGAAGCCAAAAAGGCAGAGTGACTTCTGCTGTCCGCATATCGTATCAAACATAGAAAATAACCTGGATAATCTGTAAAAATTGAACTGAAGTTATTTACTGAAACGAACAGATTTTTCTTTGTTTGCCTTGACATTTCATGCTTCAAATCCTATAATTCCATCAGATGGCTTGAAAATGTTGAAGGGAATCTTGCGTTCACTATGTCCTTGGGTTTTAATGGATGTATAGGCCTTATTCAAGACACAATTGACATTTCTGAGATTTGTTGCGGGAAACCGCTGCAAAATAAATGAAACCGGGAGGAATCAACATGAAGAAACTGCTCGCTCTTGTCCTTTCCCTGGCGCTTCTGCTTGCTGTCACACCGATGCTTGCGGAAGATGAATTCACCATTGTTGTCAACCTGAAGACCCTGTCCAGTGAATACTGGCAGACTGTAAAAAGCGGAATTGATGAGGCCGCTGCAGAACTTGGCTGGACCATTGATGTCCAGGGCCCAGCCGCTGAAACCGAAATCGCGGAGCAGGTGCAGCAGTTGGAGACAATGCTGGCAGCAAAGCCTGACGCGATCATCATCGCTCCCCTGGACGGTGATGCAGTGATTGGCGCAATCCAGTCAACCGGCTTTGAAGGCATTGTCATTTTCTGTGACACGGATGCCAACTACGATCTCAAAGTTGCTTTTGTCGGCACATCCAACCAGATTGCCGCGTATTCCGGCGGTGTATTCGGCATTGAAAAAGTCGGCTCTGAAAATGTCAAAGCCCTGATCATCTATGGCCAGGAAGGCGACAACACCTCAAACCTGCGCAAAGCCGGGTATGAGCAGGCTCTGGCGGAAGCCGGCCTGACCCCTGTAGCGATGCTGTCGGGAAACAATACCACTGACGGCGCAACCAAGGTCATGGAAGACCAGCTGGTCGCCAACCCGGAAATCAACCTTGTGCTCAGCCACAATGACGACACCGCAATCGGCGCACTCAATGCTGTAAAAGCTGCAAACAAAGAGGGCATCACCATTCTGGGCTTTGACGGCAACCAGTCCGCGATTGAACTGATCGCCAGCGGCGATCTGGCCGGCACTGTCGCCCAGCAGCCTAAACTGATGGGTTATCTCTCTGTCATGACAGCAGTAAAAGCACTGCGCGGCGAAGAAGTTGAGAAGAACGTTGTGGTTGACACTGTTGTCATCAACAGCGAAAACTTCGCAGAATTCATGAAATAATCCTTCTCCCCGCCCGCCGGCTTCATCCCCGGCGGGCTCCCTATGTACATCCTCCGCAGAATTTCTGTTTCCTGTAAAAACTCCATATGATTCAATTACAGCAGCAGCATTGCAGCAAGGTGAAAGATGCCAAATGATTATGTGGTTGAGCTCAAGCATGTCACAAAGAAATTTCCCGGAGTCATCGCGATGCGTGACATGCATATTCAAATCCATCCGGGTGAAATCCACGGACTGATTGGGGAAAATGGCGCCGGCAAATCAACCTTGATCAAGGTGCTGACCGGTGTGCACATCCCTGAAGAAGGCGAAATCCTTATCGATGGGAAAAGTTTCAGTTTGAGAAACCCTGTCCAGGCAAGGGATGCCGGCATTGCATGCGTATATCAGGAGCTGAACATCGTCAAAATGCTCAGCGTTGTCGACAATGTTTTCATGGGCAGAAAAGTTCTCAACAGATACGGTCTGCTGGATTATCCGCGGATGCATCAGGAAGCAAGAGAAGCCCTGGCTTCCCTGGGGCATTCTGACATCAACACCAGGATGGAATGCGGTAAATTGGGCATCGGCCAGCAGCAAATGGTGGAAATCGCAAAAGCAGTGACAATCAATGCAAAATTGATTATTATGGACGAACCAACCTCCTCCCTGGGCGCACAGGAAGTGAAGCAACTGATGCATACCGTGCGCAGGCTGAAGGAAAGGGGCATTGCCATTCTTTTTGTATCCCATAAACTGGAGGAACTGTTTGAACTGTGTGACAGGGTGACAGTGATGCGCGATGGCGAGCACATTATGACGGAAGACATCAGCAGGGTCAATGAAGATATGCTCATCCAGGCAATGGTGGGACGCACGCTGACCAATCATTTTCCAAAAGAACAAGGTACGAAAGGTCCATGCTTCCTCAAAGCAGTCAACCTCAAACAGATCGGCGCATTCCGGGATATCAGTTTTGAAGCCTATGGCGGTGAAATCCTGGCATTTGCCGGCCTGGTAGGCTCCGGGCGAACCGAGGTCATGCGCGCCTTGTTCTCCGCGGATAGGATTGACAGCGGTGAACTGTATATCAAAGGCGAAAAAGTAAACCTGCATGATCCCGGGAACGCCATAAAAAGGGGAATGGCTTTCCTGACGGAAGATCGCAAGGGGCAAGGCCTTGTGCTGTCACAATCAGTCAGCACCAATTTGATCCTGGCCAATATGAAGAAATACAGGAAAGGGTTCCTGCTCAACCACGCATCTATCCGAAAAACAGCGGACGGAAATGTGAAAACCCTGCGAATCAAGACGCCGACCATCCACGAGGTGGTGGAGCAGCTTTCCGGCGGTAACCAGCAGAAGGTGGTCATCGGCAAGTGGATCAACACGGATGCTGAGATCTACATTTTTGATGAACCGACACGCGGTATTGATGTCGGCGCAAAAGTTGAGGTCTATCAAGTCATGAACCGCTTGATTAAAGAAGGAAAGTGCATCATCATGGTGTCATCAGAGCTTCCGGAAGTACTGGGCATGGCAGACCGGGTGATTGTGATGCGGGAAGGCAGGGTCATGGCGCAGATCGTTCGGGGCAGCCGATATTTCAATCAAAATGACATCATGAAAGCAGCCTGGGGAGGGCAATTGGAATGACACAGATCAAGAAGAAGTCCAGTCTGGGTGACATCCTGATGAAACTTGGGCCGCTTGTTGTCCTGGCGATCCTGTATGTAGTGTTTGCTTTCTCCCGGCAGGGACGGTTCATGACAATGGCCAATCAGATGAATATTCTCAAGCAGACCGCTGTCAACTGCCTGATTGGCGCGGGCATGCTGCTGGCCCTGATCACCGCGGGTATTGACCTTTCTGTTGGATATAACGCAATCCTCGCTACCTGTACCATCGGCGTACTGATGCAGAATTTCGGCGTGACAAGCCCTTTTATCCTGATCCCGGCTGCCATCCTGATCTCCACCTTTGCAGGCTTTGTCAACGGGACGCTGCTGACCCGGCTGGACTTGCCCCATCCCTTCGTATCCACCCTGGGTATGAAAAATGTGCTGTGGGGCCTCGCGCTGCTGATTACTTCGTCCAAGACCATCGGTTTTACCAACAAAGGGATTGACAGTACCCTCTGGGTCGGCAAGTCCACCTTTGATTTAAAGCCGTTTGGTATTACAATTGTCGAGGGGTTCCCGGTCAGTTTTATTCTGGTTCTGGCGGTGTACCTGATCTTCCATGTATTTTTAAACCACACCGCCCTTGGACGGCAGATTTACTGTGTCGGCGGCAACCCGGAAGCTGCCAGGCTGTCTGGTATCCGTTCCAAAAACGTGCTGACGATTGTCTACTCCATCTCCGGGTTGATGTGCGGCATCGCCGGCGTGGTGCTGGCTGGCCGCCTAAATACAGCCAACACCGGATCCGCCGCAACCTATGATACAGATGCCATCGCCGCCTGCATCATCGGCGGCGCATCATTCCGTGGCGGCAAAGGCACCATCTGGGGTACACTGCTGGGCGCACTGCTGATCTCGACCATCCGCAACGGCCTGAACCTGTTCAGCGCCGGAAATGACATCCAATATATCGTTATCGGCTCGGTCATTATCCTGGCGGTCACCATCGATGTTACACGGAATAAACTGGAAGCACGGGCGCGCAAACTGGCAACCATATAAACGTTATTATTTTTCAGGAGGCTTGTATGTTCAACAAAGAAAAGGTATTTCTTGGAATCGCGCCGATTGGCTGGTGCAATGATGACATGCCGGAACTGGGTGCAGAAAACACGTTCCGCCAAATCATCAGTGAGATGGCCTTGGCTGGCTTTACCGGCTGTGAAATCGGCAACAAATATCCCGCTGATCCAACGGAACTGAAAAAGGAGCTTGACCTTCGCGGCATGCGGATCGCTTCGCGCTGGTTTTCCAGCTTTCTGCTTGACAAACCTTATGAAGATGTCGAAAAGGAGTTTGTCAGGGAGTTGGATTTCCTGGCTGCCGTCGGTGCCAACCGCATCAATGTATCAGAGCAGAGCCGCTCCATTCAAGGGCAGACCGGCACACCAATACTCGGTGATCATAAGCCGGTGATGGATGATGCGGAGTGGGCGCGTTTCACCCAGGGACTCGACAAATTGGGAAAAGTTGCCAGGGAACGGGGATTCAAGCTGTGCTTTCACCATCATATGGGCACAGTGGTGCAGTCCGCGGAGGAAACCGACCGCATGATGGCAAGCACGAACCCTGAATATGTCTTTCTTTGCTATGATACCGGCCACTTCACCTTTGCCGGGGAAGACCCGTTGCTTATGCTTCAAAAATACGCTGACCGCGTTGGCCATGTCCACTTAAAGGATATGCGCAGGGCAGTGGTTGATCAGGTTAAACCGGAAAGATGGAGTTTCCTCAAGGCGGTTCGTGAAGGCGCTTTTACCGTGCCAGGTGACGGCAGTGTGGACTTTGACCCCATTCTGAAACTGCTCGCAGACGCCAATTATGAGGGCTGGCTGCTGGTAGAGGCGGAGCAGGATCCCGCTAAAGCCAACCCGTTGGAGTATGCCATGAAAGCACGCTCCTTTATCCACGAACACGCCGAAATATAAGGAGAAAATTGTGCCATACCTGCAACCTGAGATTAACAATGGATACAACCCTTACCTGACAATCAAGGATTATCCCAATGTCGGCATGGATGTCGGCCTTTTGGTGCTGGAAGAAGGCCAAAGCTGGCATGTCGGTCAAGCTGGACAGGAAACCGCGCTGCTCCTGCTGGAGGGAACAGCAGAATTGTTTTGGGAAAACCGGCACGAAACCATTTCGCGAAAAAATCCTTTTGTTGAAGAAGCGTCCTGCCTGCACCTGCCGCAAGGCATGAAGGCAACAATCAAAGCGCTGAGCCACTGTGAAATTTATTTACAATCCGCGCTCAACGAAAAGGCCTTCTCCCCCAGGCTCTTTCTCCCGGATGATATCATGGTTCAGCACGCGGGTGCTAAAAATGAGCTGCAAGGGGCTATGCGGCGGAATATCAAGACAGTTTTTGATTATGAATCCGCCCCCTGGTCCATGATGGTGTTGGGCGAAGTGCTTAATTTTCCTGGAAAATGGTCGAGTTATCCGCCTCATCATCACCCCCAGCCGGAGGTTTATTTCCATCGTTTTGATAAGCCCAATGGCTTTGGCGCCAGCTTTGGCAACGGGGAGGTGTACGTCTCCGGCAACAATGGCCTGACCATTATCCTGGATGGGTTCCACTCCCAGGCAGCGGCACCCGGTTACGCGATGTGTTATGTCTGGGGAATCCGGCATCTGCCGGATGACCCCTGGCAGAAAACACGGATTGACGATCCAAGGCATGAGTGGCTGTGGAGGAACGATGCCAATGACCATATTTTCCAACCGGAGGCATAAATGAAAACCGAAAGACTTACCATGGCGCAGGCTTTGATCCGCTTTCTGGAAAAACAGTACCTGGCATATGACGAAATGGAAATCCCGTTTATCCGGGGAATCTTTATGCTGCCCGGACATGGGAATGTCGTGGGGCTTGGGCAGGCAATCTCACAGGAAGCCAAAAGGCTTGAAATCTACCAGGGAAAGAATGAGCAGGGCATGGCGCACGCTGCCATGGCTTTTGCCAAGCAGATGAAGCGCAAGCAGATCTTTGCCGCTTCTTCTTCTGTTGGCCCAGGCGCTGCCAACATGGTCACCGCCTGCGCGACAGCAACTGCCAACAATATTCCCCTCCTGGTGCTGCCGGGAGATACCTATGCCAGCCGCCAACCGGATCCGGTACTGCAGCAGATCGAGCAGGACGCCTCAGCGGGTATCAGTACCAATGACGCCTTCCGCGCGGTATGCCGTTACTTTGACCGGATTGAGCGGCCCGAACAGATCATGACCGCGATGCTCAATGCCATGCGTGTACTGACCGACCCGGCACAGACCGGCGCAGTCTGCATCGCCATGCCGCAGGATGTGGAAGGCGAGGCCTATGATTACCCCCTCAGCTTCTTCAAAAAGCGTATCCATGTGCTGGACCGCCGGGTTCCGGGGCGGGAGGCACTCAATACAGCGGCAGAGCTGATTCGCAAAGCGAAGAAGCCTTTGCTCATCTGCGGCGGCGGCGTGCGATATTCCGAAGCGCACACAGAGTTTGCCCATTTCGCTGAGGAATTTAATATCCCCTTTGGCGAAACCCAGGCGGGAAAGTCCACGATTGTGTGGAACCATCCGTTGAACCTGGGCGGCATCGGCGTCACAGGCTGCCTGGCCGCCAACAGAATCGCAAAGGAAGCAGACCTGATCATCGGTGTCGGCACCCGCTACACCGATTTCACCACCGCCTCAAAATGGCTGTTCAGGGAAGATGCGATCTTTGTAAATATCAATGTATCCGCTTTCCAGGCCGGTAAAATGGATGCCTTCCCGCTGATTGCGGATGCCAAGGCCGCGCTGCCAATGCTCAGCGAAGTATTGAAAGGATATAGATCTTCCTATACAGATGAAATTGTTCATGCCAAAGCAGCATGGCAAAAAGAGCTGGACAAGTTGGATAATATGGAATTTGACAGTTCTGAAACGGTTCTTGTGCATGATGCCAACGCCGGAAGCGCGGGCAAGTTTTCGAAAGACCTGGACGCGAGGCTGACCCAGACAGCGGCGCTTGGCGCCATCAACCGGCTGATTCCAAAAGACTCGCTGGTGATCGGGTCCTCAGGGTCCCTTCCGGGCGATATGCAGCGGATGTGGCGCCCGGAAACACCGGACAGCTACAACATGGAATATGGTTATTCGTGTATGGGTTATGAAATCTCCGGCGCAGTCGGGCAGAAACTTGCTGCGCAGCCACATCAGGAAGTCTACTCCATGGTGGGCGACGGCAGCTTTGTGATGCTGCATTCCGAGCTGCTGACCGCAGTGCAGGAGCGGATGAAAATCAACATCTGTCTGTTTGACAATGCAAGTTTCGGCTGTATCAACAACCTGCAGACCGCGCAGGGAAACCCGACATTGTGCACTGAACTGAGGTACAGAACAGATTCCGGTAAACATGACGGGGACTTCGTGTCGGTGGACTATGCCTCCATCGCCCGCGCCTATGGCGCGAAAGCCTATACCATCAGAACCATGGCGGAACTTGAACAGGCAGTCACAGAATCTTTGAATGTCAAGAATAAGCCTGTGCTGTTTGACATCAAGGTGCTCCCAAAGACCATGACAGATGGTTATGGAGCCTGGTGGCGGGTGGGTTCGGTTGAGGTGTCGGAAAACCCTGCCAATCAGGCTGCCTGGACAGATCATCTGGAACATCTGAAGGATGCGAAGCAGTATTGAATCATCATCACACACTATGCGGAATCATAAGATTTGATTACAATAATCTCTGATAAATTTGAAGGAGACTGGATATGGAAAAGAAACTTAAAATCGGTGTCATCGGCGCAGGCAGAATCGGAAAGCTCCATGCAAACAACCTGAAAAACGCTGTTCCGGGAGCGGAAGTCGCAGCCATCAGCGATGTGAATTTCGCTGCCGCAAAAGCACTGGCAGAGAAATTGGGCGTCAGCAAAGTATATGAAGATTATCAGAAAATTTTGGAAGACAAAGAGATTGATGCTGTGTTCATCTGTGCGTCCACTGATATGCACTCCCCGATTTCCATCGCATCAGCACAGGCCGGAAAACATATTTTCTGCGAGAAACCAATAGACCATGACCTGGAGAAAATCGCCACGGTACTCAAGGAAGTCAAGAAGGCCGGCGTCAAATATCAGGTTGGCTTCAACCGCCGTTTTGACCGCAACTTCAAGCATGTCCGAGAAGTTGTCAAGGATGGCAAGATCGGCGATATCCATATCGTACGTGTCACCTCCCGCGACCCGGAGGCTCCGCCGGCCAGTTATGTGAAAACATCAGGCGGTATCTTTGTGGACATGACCATTCATGATTTTGATATGATGCGTTTCCTGACCGGCAGTGAAGTGGAAGAAGTGTCCACCTTTGGCGCAGTCCTGGTAGATCCGGAAATCGGAAAAGCCGGTGATGTGGATACCTGTATCATTAACCTTCGTTTCAAGAACGGTGCCCTTGGCGTGATAGAAAACAGCCGCCAGGCCGTTTACGGCTATGACCAGCGGGTTGAGGTCTTTGGCTCCAAAGGCTGCATCAGCGCAGAGAATGAGACCGCCAACAATACCACACTGATGACCGCTGAAACAGTCACTAAAGAAAAACCACTGTGGTTCTTCCTGGAGCGGTATAACGATGCCTTCATTCAGGAAGCCAGGGAGTTTGTTGATGCCTGCCTGAATGGCAAAGAACCTTCTGTCGGGGCATTTGACGGTCTGCAGCCGGTCAAGATCGCCATAGCAGCTAAGAAAAGCTGGCAGCTGGGCGGACAGCCGGTGAAGGTGGAAGACTGAGGTTAATCTATCGAATTTCAGAATGTGACTAAGGAGGCATTATGAAAAAAATCAAAGTTGGTGTTGCGGGATATGGTGTCATCGGGCAGCGGCTGGCAGACGGTGTGGCTTTGCAGGAAGATATGGAACTGGCAGGCATAGCTGACCTGGTGCCTACTCTGTCGATCCGTGCGCTGCGCGAGAAAGACATGATTGGCGAGAACAGCGTAAAATACAAGCTTTTCCTCGTCGATGGTGCGGATAAATCAAAGTTTGACAAGCTGGACATTCCTGTTGAGGGCAGCATGGAAGACCTGGTGAAGAATGTTGATATCATGCTGGATTCGGCCCCGGGAGGCGTTGGCGTCAAGAATAAGGAACTGTATGTAAAATATGGCCGCAAGGCAGTCTTTCAAGGCGGCGAGAAGAACTCCGTCGCTGACGTATTTTTCCATGGCTATGCGAATTATAAAGACGGAGTCAACGCAGATTATCTGAAACTGACTTCCTGCAACACCACAGGCCTGATCCGCGCAGTGGACGCGCTGGACAGGGAAGTCGGGCTGAAAAAAGTAGCCATCACCATCATCCGCCGTGTAGCAGACCCTGGAGATTATCACCGCGGGCTGACCAATGCCCTCCAAATAGACAAAGCCCCCAGCCACCAGGCAGTGGACCTGATGACCATCATGCCGCATATTGAAGCTACTGGCATTTTGGTGCATACGCCGGTGACCCATGGCCACATCATCACAGTACTGGCCAGCCCCAGGGAAGGAAAAATAACAAAAGCGCAGGCACTGAAGTGCTTTGAAAAGCATCCACGCATCCGTGTAGTTTCCATTGATGAAGGATTTATGGGCAACGCGAGCTTTTTCCGCTATGCCAGAGACCTGGGAAACCGCAGGGGAGATATGTATGAAATCGGCCTGTGGAGTGACTCTGTGGTCGAATCAGGCAACGACATCATGTTTGCCATCAACATCCCCCAGGAATCTGTCACGATCCCGGAGAGCATCGATGCTGTCCGCGCTGCGATGAACATGCAGGAATCCGGCGAGGAAGGAACACAGAAAACCAACCAATACCTGCACATCGGACGTTATAAGAGGTAGAAAATGCAATTTGGCATCCATACACTGGACGATGTGACAGTAGAGGGCAAGATTGTCCTCTGCCGTGTTGACATCAACCAACCCATCGATAAAAAGACAGGCAAACTGAAGTCCATATCGCGCATCAAGGCCTGTGTGCCAACTTTAAAGGAGCTTTCTGACAAAGGCGCAAAAGTGGTCATCCTGGCACACCAGGGCAGTGATATTGAATATCAGAATTTTTATACCACCTTCCCCCATGCCGGTGTGCTCAGTGAGCTGCTGGGGCGAGAGGTACGGTTTGTAGAAGACGTCTGCGGTCCGCTGGCGAGGGAAGCAATCCATGGTCTGGAAAGCGGAGAGCTGCTGATGCTTGACAATGTTCGATTTTGCGCCGAAGAACAGACATTGTTTGAACAGTCTTTGAGACTGAGCCACATAGAGCAGGCACAGACAGAGGTTGTCCGCAAACTGGCGCCGCTGGCGGATCTGTATGTCTGTGATGCTTTTGCCGCTGCACACCGGGACCAACCGACCTTATGCGGCTTTGAGCAAGTGCTTCCATCCTTTATGGGCAGGCTGTTTGAGAAGGAATATGTCGTTATATCAAGCCTCATGGAGCAGCCTGCACGCCCCTGTGTGTTTGTGCTGGGCGGCGCAAAGGTGTCGGATGCTTTTATGATGATGGAGACAGTGCTCTCTTCAGGAACAGCGGACCAGATCCTGACCGGCGGACTGGTTGCCAACATTATACTGGCTGCAGGTAGGCTGCCTATCGGGCAGGGAAGCCTCAATTACCTGCAAAAAACCGGAAATGACCAGCATCTGCCGGCTGCCAAAGCTTTGTTTGAAAAGTACGCAGACAAGATCCTGCTGCCGGAAGACCTGGCCTGGGTTGAAAACGGGAAGCGAAATGAAAAGGGAATCAATGAGCTTCCCTACGATGTGCTGGCACTGGATATCGGAACGGATACAGCAAGGCGCTATGCAAGCATCATAAAGAAAGCTGGGACAGTCTTTGTCAACGGACCCATGGGAGTATTTGAGCAGCCCGAAACTGAAACTGGTACCAGCATTGTCTGGGATGCACTTGGAAATACCAAAGCTTCCACAGTTATCGGCGGCGGGGACAGCATCACAGCCACCACCAAGTTTGGGATCACCGGGAAAATCGGATACATCTGTACCGGGGGCGGCGCCCTGATCCGTTTCCTGACAGGCGAGGAACTGCCGGTTGTAAAAGCGCTGCGGCATGCCACGCAGAAATTTCCATGCGCCTGAGTTTTGGGTTTGGCCCAGGCGTTCAGGAAGTTGACCTGCCAGACCACAATTTGCTGGAACTCCTTCATGCCAATGCTGTCAAGCTGAACCAGACCGGCGAGGCAGAAGTCAGGCGCGCGTTGAAACAGCCGATTGGCTGTCCCAGGCTCAAGGAACTCGTAAAGCCCGGAGAAACCGTTGCCATTGTCAGCAGTGACATCACACGGCCAATGCCCACCGCAGCTGTAATGCCCGCCATTTTGGATGAGCTGTACAGCACAGGCATAAAGCCAAAAGACATAACGCTGGTATTTGGTCTGGGAATCCACAGAAGCCATACAATGGAAGAGCAGCGAAAACTGGCCGGTGAACGGGCCTGGCGGGAGATTTCTGTTGTTGATTCAGATCCGGAAAATGTGGTTCACCTGGGAATAACAAGGCAGGGCACACCTGTTGATATTGACCAAAGGGTTGCTCGTGCGGACCGGCGGATTTGCCTGGGGAACATTGAATACCACTACTTCGCGGGATATTCCGGCGGCGGCAAGGCCTTGATGCCGGGCGTCTCGACAGCCGCGGCCATCCAAAACAATCATCGTATGATGATTGAGGATAGTGCTAAAGCCGGGCAGCTGGAAGGAAACCCAATCCGTGAGGATATTGAGGAAGCTGCGGCCATCGCCGGAATCGACTTTATCCTGAACGTCGTCCTTGATGAACAAAAGCAGATTGTGCGCGCAGTTGCCGGAGATGCTGTCAAAGCACACCGTGAAGGATGCCGATTCCTGGACAGTTTTTACCTGAAAAAAATCAACGCCAAGGCTGACATTGTCTTGGTTTCCCAGGGCGGCGCTCCCAAGGATCTCAACTTGTACCAGACGCAGAAGGCACTGGACAATGCCCAGCACGCAGTCAAGGAAGGTGGGATCATTATCCTGATCGGCTCATGCAGGGAAGGCCTGGGAGAAAAAGTATTTGAAGAATGGATACACACGGCAAAGGCACCGGACGACCTGATCTCACGTATTCATCAGGAATTTCAGTTGGGCGGGCACAAGGCAGCAGCAATCGCCATGGTACTGAAAAAAGCGGAAATCTACCTGGTCAGTGAAATGGATGAGCACCTGGTCAGGCAGTTGTTTATGCTGCCTTTTTCCAGTGCACAGGCTGCTTTGGACGCAGCCTTCCGGAAACTTGGCAACAAAGCCAGCGTGATCGCCATGCCCCACGGCGGTTCCACCCTGCCGCGTTTGGTATAGTTTATACGCTTGATTTAAAGGAGTATTGAGAATGACACAGGACATTCATGAACTTGAAATACTGGCAACAAAGATCCGGATTGGGATCATGGACGGGATCAAAGCCCGCGGCTTTGGCCATATCGGCGGTTCATTAAGCATTGCTGATACACTGGCTGTGCTGTATGGCGCTGTGATGCGTGTGGACCCTAAAAATCCCCGCTGGCAGGAGAGAGATAAACTGGTCTGTTCCAAAGGCCATGCCGGGCCTGCAATCTATGCAACTTTGGGGTTGATGGGTTATTTCCCCTATGATGAAATCAAGACACTCAATCAGCCAGGCACCAATTTCCCAAGCCACTGTGACCGCAACAAAACACCCGGGGTTGACATGACTACCGGTTCCCTGGGCCAGGGCACCTCCCTGGCAGCAGGTATGGCAATGGGAGACAAACTCATGGGGCGAGACAGCAGGATGTACCTGATTGTCGGGGATGGTGAGCTCAACGAAGGCCAGCCGTGGGAATCCTTCATGTTCATGTCCTCCAAGAAACTGGATAACCTGACTGTTTTTATCGACTGGAATAAGAAACAGCTTGACGGCCTGGTGTCAGACATTTCTGATCCGCTTGATTTCAAACGCAAGTTTGAAGCTTTTGGCTTTGATACCCAACAAGTGAACGGCAGGGATATCAAGGGCATCCTCCATGCGGTTCGCCAGACTGAAAAAGTAAAAGGCGTCCCCCATGCAATCATCCTGGACAGCATCAAAGGTGCCGGCGTCAAGGAAGTTGAGGAGACATTCAGCAACCATTCAATGACAGTTGGGCAGGATGCGTTCGACCGCTGGATCCATGGGCTCAAGGAAGAATTGAGTGTCCTGGAAGGAGAAAAAATAGATGCTTAAAATCGTTTACGACGGATCCAATGACCCGCGCGCCTTCAAAGATGTCATTGGCGGCACAATCATTGAATTGCTGGAAAAGTATCCGGACGTCATTTACCTTGACGCAGACCTGATGAGCACTATCGGTACCTATAAATACCACCAGCAGCATCCGGACCGCGCTATCAGCGTCGGAGTGTCAGAAGCCAACATGATGGGTGTTGCCGGCGGTTTGGCCGCATCAGGATTCAGACCGATCGCCCATACTTTTGGGCCTTTCGCTTCCAGACGCTGCTTTGACCAGGTCTTTTTGTCCCTGGGGTATGCAAAGAATGATGTCACAGTCATCGGCACTGATCCCGGGGTCTGCGCGGCTTTCAACGGGGGAACCCACATGCCATTTGAAGATGTCGCCCTGTACCGGACAATCCCGGCAGCCACCATCTTTGACATTACAGACACAGTTATGCTGGAAGACCTGCTTCGCCAGGCAGTCAGCCTGCCGGGAGTCAAATACATCCGTGTAGGCCGGAAAAACGCTGCCAAGGTATATGCTGATGGCAGTACCTTTGATGTCGGCAAGGCTGTCAAACTGCGCGAAGGAAAGGACCTGACCATTGTCGCTTCCGGCATTATGGTGCATGAGGCTATGCAAGCCGCGGTCATGCTGGCACAATCCGGTATTGAAGCCGAGGTCCTGGATATGTTTACCATCAAACCTCTTGACACCCAATCCCTGCTGAACAGTGCGAAGAAAACCGGCGCAGTGCTGGTTACTGAAAACCATAATAAAATCGGCGGCCTCTATTCCGCAGTCTGTGAGGCGCTGGCTGTCACCCATCCCACGCCTGCTGACTGTGTCGCGGTTGAAGATGAATTTGGTGAGGTAGGCCCGCAGGACTATCTGCAAAGGCGTTTTGGACTGACCAAAGAGCATATCCTGGAGGTCGCAAAAAAACTCATCAATCGCAAGTAAACATTCTTACTGCAGTATTTCAAGGCGGGAACGCAGTCTCCCGCCTTGTTCTGATTCGGTAAAATGCTCCAATCGGCATGAATCAATACCTGATACCCGCTGATTTTGATGAACACATGCCAAGGAGGATGATCGTAAGCGTCAAGCAAACCGTCACCTTGTGTTAGCATATCAGCCATGGCAGCGGCAAGACAGTCAGGGTCTGGTGTGAAGAGCAGGGAGTCAATCAGAAGAGTTATTACTACTGGCAGCAAAAGATCCGGGAAGCGCTGGGTGAAAGGTTCACTTCGGAAGAGGGAGAGCCGGGCCTTGTGTCCTGGAAGGGACCTGAAAGATTTCCGGCTCGCTCCTGCTTTGCGGAAGTCACGCCCGCACGGGGATTTGGTAAGGATCGGGAAGCGGCTGTCAGCTTAACCATGAACGGAACGCTGGTAGAAGTACACAATGGCGCTGACGGGGAGACGATACGAAGCGTCCTGTTGGTTTTGAAGCGCCTGTGAACTGTGTTCCCGGTTCCATTAAGCACATCTATATCGCCTGCGGTTATACGGATCTGCGCAAGGGCATCGACGGGCTTGCCGGGAGTGTGAAGCAGGCGTTTCAGCTGGATCCCTACGGGGATAGCCTGTTCCTGTTCTGCGGGCGGCGCAGTGACCGGATCAAGGCGCTGTACTGGGACGGGGATGGATTTGTACTGCTGTACAAGCGTCTGGAGCGAGGGAACTACCAGTGGCCCAGGAACGGGAAAGAGGCGCGTGCTGTCACGCCACAGCAATACCGGTGGCTCATGGAAGGCTTGAAGATGGACCAGCCGCGGGCGCACAGGGCGGTAACAGGTCTGGTTCCTGTTTAGCGGGAAAGCTTGAAAATCGTTGAAAACACTTGCTTTTTCTGACATTATCTGCTACAATTCCATCATCAGAAAACAAAAGGATGGTTCATCGCGTGGCGAAGGAAGCAGCCGTGCTGGTCTCAAAAACGGAGTACGAATCGCTGCTGGCCATCAGGGGTCGCCAGGATGAAATCATCGCCCGGAATGCTGAACTGGAGAAACAGGTGCAATGGCTCATGGAGCGGATGCGCCTGACACGGCAGAAGCGATTCGGGTCATCCAGTGAGAAAAGCGAATACGACCAGCTGGACTTTTTCAATGAAGCGGAAGCAACGGCGGATGAAGAGCCTGTTGAATCCGAGACGACCAAGGTTCGGGAACACAGCCGCAAGAAGCCACCGCAGAGCCGGGAAATCATGCCGCAGGGGCTGCCTGAAGAAATCATTGAGCATACATTGCCGGAAAACGGGCGGGCCTGTCCGGCATGCGGCGGTGATCTGCATGTGATGGGGAAAGAGGAGCGGCGGGAGCTGAAGCTGATTCCTGCCAAAGCGGTCTCTGTACGGCATATCCGCTATGTCTATTCGTGCCGCTGCTGCGAACGGGAAGGGTGTGATGTTCCTGTCCTCAAAGCGGAGATGGGCGAACCGGTACTCAAGGGGAGCATCGCCTCGCCGGAAGCGGTTGCGCACATCATGGCGCAGAAATATGTGATGGGCGTACCGCTGTACCGGCAGGAGCAGGAGTATACGCGCCTGGGCCTGGGACTGACGCGGCAAACAATGTCCAACTGGGTGGTAAAAAGCGCGGAGCAGTGGCTGGCGCCGGTGTATGAGGCGCTGAAAGCCCGGCTGGTATCGGGGCAGGTGCTGCACGCGGACGAAACACAGCTGCAGGTACTGCATGAAGAGGGAAAAGCAGCGCAGAGCAAAAGCTATATGTGGATGTACAGGACGAGCGGGGACGCAAGCCGGGCAATCGTCCTGTATGAATACCAGCCTGACCGGAAAAAGAAGAGGCCGGAGGAATTCCTCAAGGGATTCAAAGGGTATCTTCACGCGGATGGATACAGCGGATATCACGATCTGCCTGTTGAAATCAAGGTAGTAGGCTGCTGGGCGCACGCGCGAAGAAAATTCGACGAAGCGCTCAAGGGACTTAAGCCGCAGGATCAGGAAGGGAGTAAGGCCTTGGTGGGGAAACGATACTGCGACCGCCTGTTTGAGATAGAGCGGGAGATCAGGGAACTTTCGCCTGAGGAAAAATTCAAGCATCGTCAGGAAAGAGCAATGCCGCTGCTGGATGAGTTCAAGCAATGGATGCATATCAGCGCTGTCGCGCCAAAGAGCCTGACCGGAAACGCGGTGGGGTATGTGCTGGGACAATGGCCTTATCTTCGGCGTTATCTGGAAGATGGACGGCTTGAAATCAGCAACAACCGGGCTGAAAGAAGCATCAAGCCTTTCGTCATTGACCGGAAGAATTTCCTGTTTGCCAATACAGCACGCGGTGCCAGA
>CAZJCB010000004.1:0-29069 GCA_964544245.1 uncultured Christensenella sp. | reverse complement strand
CTGGGCGTCTTCCTCAAGTCCGGCGCGCCGGGGTACAACGCCACGGTCTACCCCAACGTCGTCGACCCGCATACCTTTTTTGACCATGAGGGGAACCTCTGGATGGTCTACGGCTCCTATTCCGGCGGCATCTTCATCCTCAGGATGGACCCGGACACCGGCTTCCCCTTTGAGGGACAGGGCTACGGGAAAAAGCTGCTGGGGAAGAACCACAGCCGCATCGAAGGCCCCTATATCCTCTACAACCCGGACACCGAGTACTATTACCTCTTCCTTTCCTTCGGCGGGCTGGGCGCCAACGACGGCTACAACATCCGGGTCTGCCGCAGCAGGACGCCCGACGGGCCCTACCTGGACGCGCTGGGGCAGGACATGATCGCCTGCGGCGGGCGCGCCGGCTCCTTCTTCCTGGACGCGGACATCGTGGGCTACGGCGCGAAGCTGATGGGCGGCTGGCGCTTTGACCCGCTGCCGGGCGAGGAAAAGCGCTATGCCATGGGCTACCGCTCCCCCGGGCACAATTCGGCCTATTACGACAGCGAGACCGGCCGTTTCTTCCTCATCTTCCACACCCGCTTCGCCGGCATGGGTGAAGGCCACAGCGTCCGGGTGCACCAGATGTATTTCAACCGGGACGGCTGGCCGGTCGTGTCCCCCCACCGCTACGCGGGGGAAACACAAAAGGCTGCGGGCCCGGAGGAGCAGCAGGGCGACTACAAGGTCATCCTGCACCTGCGGGACATCAACAAGACCGAGCACGCCTCCCGGGCAATCAGCCTGAACGCCGACGGCACCGTCACGGGCGAGCTGGAAGGCTCCTGGGCCTGCGGGGACGGGCTGAACATGGAAATCACCCTGGGGGGCGAGCGCTTTACCGGGGTGTTCGCCCAGGCGCTGGACAGCACGCAGTTCAAATGGACCCTTTGCTTTACCGCCACCTCGGCGGAGGGCGCCGCCCTCTGGGGCAGCCGCTCCACCGCGCCGTGAGGGCCCCCATGCCGTTCCTGAACACGCTTTTCCTGAAAGGGAAGAGACTGGTTTTTCGCCCTCTGCACGTCACCCTGTGCCTGATGCTGCTGCTCTCTCCGGGCAGCGGATCCGGAGAAGCCGCGGGGGCTGAAAGCTGGATGATTTTTGACAGCCTGACAGAGCCCGGCTACACCGAAGTCCGCGCAGGATACGCCTTCCCGGCCTATTCGGGGGAGGACATCCCGCACGAAACGGACATCCGGCTGGACATCGGCGGGACCGCGGAGGCGGTGGTCCATGCCCCCGCGGACGGGCTGTACGAGCTCTGGCTGTCCTACCGCAACACGGCGTCCTCCATGCTGCCCACGGAAATCAGGCTGCAGGTCGACGGCGCGGCCCCATTTTACGAGCTGAACCGCGTCAAGCTGAAAAGCCGCTGGGTGGACACGAGCCCCTATGAGCTGGACCGCTACGGCAACCAGATCGCGCCCTTCCCCGTCTCCGACGGCGCGGTGCTCCGCTACGGCGTCAGCGACTCCGCCGGCAGGTCGGCAGACCCCTTCCTGTTCTCGCTTACCTCGGGCGCGCACACGCTGGTCTTCACCTGCGCCGAGGGCGGCGCGGACATCAGCGGGGTCACCCTGAAAGCCCCCATCACCCTGCCGGAATACGCCGGGGGCGAGGCCAGCGGAAGCCAGCTGATCACCCTTGAAGGGGAGCGGATGGAGAGCCGGAACAAGTCCAGCATCCACGGCGCGGGCGAGTTCAACGCCGGCCTGAGCCCCTACGACACCCAGTCCAGGCTGATCAACCACCTGGGCGGCGCCTCCTTCTCCGAAGCCGGGGACAGCGTCACCTACCGGTTCACAGCAAAGGAGAGCGGCTGGTACAACCTGGGTTTCCACTACCGGCAGAGCGAGAAGGTCAATTATCCAGTGTTCCTGGACGTGATGGTCAACGGGGAGATCCCCAGCCGCGCCGCCCGGGAGGTGCCTTTCCACCAGAGCGCGAATTTTTCCATGATGACCGTGACGGCGGACGGCAAGCCGCAGGCTTTCTGGCTGGAGGAAGGCGAGAACACCCTGACGCTCACCATCAACAGCGGCATGCTCACCCCCGCCTATGAGCTCATCGACCGCATCCTGCGGCAGATCAACGGGCTGTCCCTTGAGATCGTCCGCCTGACGGGCGGGGACACCGGCGACCGCTACAGGGACTATAACCTGAGGAGCTACATCCCCGGCATCGCGGACATGCTCGCCTCCTGGGCGGAGGAATGCGACGCAATGGTGCTCCGGATGAGCGCCCGGGGTACGGCGGAGCGTGCGGGGCTGTTCGCCCCGCTGACCCTGGCGGCCGACCAGCTGCGGCGTCTGAGCGAGGAACCGGAAGACCTGCCCCGCCGCCTGGGCGAGCTGTCCACCGGCGCCAACTCCGCCGCGCGCATGCTGGCCCAGCAGATGCAGGACATGGCCGCCAACGACCTGTCCATCGACCGGATCTATTTCTACCAGGACGGGGCGGCGCTTCCGGAAAAGTCCGGGGTGTTCAGGAGCCTTGCCTCCGGCGCTGCGCGCTTCATGAACTCCTTCAGTGCGCAGGAATACACCAGCGCCAGCGCAGCGCAGGGGCACCTGCAGGTATGGGTCGGCCGACCGCGCCAGTATGTGGAGATCCTGCAGAACATGGTGGACGCGCAGTTTACGCCGGATACGGGCATCCCGGTCGACCTGAGCCTGATGCCCGACGCGAACAAGCTGGTCCTGTCAAACGCCGCGGGCACCGCGCCGGACGTGGTGCTGGGCCTGCAGTACGTCGTTCCCTCCTACCTGAACATCCGCGGGGCGCTGCTGGACCTGGCCCGGTTTGAGGACTTCGGCCTCGTCGCCCAACGCTTCCCCAGCGGCCTGTTCGTGCCCTATACCCTGGGCGCGGGCGTGTACGCGATGCCCGAAACCGTCAATTTCTGGGTGATGTTCTACCGCAGCGACATCTTCCGCGCGCTGAACATCCCCGTGCCGGACGATCTGGACGGGGTCAAGGCCATCCTGGCGGAACTCCAGCGGCGCAACATGAACTTCTACTTCCCCACCGCCGGGATGGTGGGCATGAAGGTGTTCCCGGGCACCCTGCCGCTGATCCTGCAGGCGGGCGGGTCCATTTACTCGGATACGGTCGGCAATACGACGCTGGACAGCGAAGCCTCCCTCGCCGGTTTCCGGGAGATGACCGACCTGTTCACGGTGTACAACATGCCGGTGGACGTACCGGCGCCCGGCTTTTACCAGCAGTTCCGCGCGGGCACCCTGCCGGTGGGCATCGCCGACCTGGCGACCTATAACCTCCTGCTCAACGCCGCGCCGGAGCTGGACGGGCTGTGGGACATTTCTCTCTTCCCGGGGTTGAAAGGCGCGGACGGCACGGTGCAGCGCTGGACCACGGGAGGCGCGGAAACCATGGGCATCATGTCCCAGACCGGGATGCCCGAAGAAGCCTGGGAATTCCTCAAGTGGTGGTCCAGCGCCCGGGTGCAGGCGGAGTTTGGCAACCTGCTGCAGAGCACCTTCGGGTCCGAGTACATCTGGCCCACCGCAAACACCGAGGCCTTCGCCCAGCTGCCGCTGTCCAGCGCGCACAAGGGCGTCATCATCCAGCAGATGGAATGGATGACCGAAGCGCCCTGGGTGCTGGGCACCTATATGCTGGAGCGCGAACTGTCCAACGCCTACATCTCCGTCGTGGTCGACGGCACGGAGGCCAGGCGCGCCCTGGACACCGCCGTCAAGCGCATCAACCGGGAGACCTTCCGCAAGCTGGAGGAATTCGGGTATTACGGCAACGGGGAGATGCTCCGGGAACTGCCGACACCCAGCGTCAGGGTGGTCAGGGACATCATCAGCCGCTACCAGTCACTTCACGGCGGGGAGGCGTCAGAATGATTACGGGCAAAAAGACCCCCTATCTCTTCCTGGCGCCTTACCTGGTGATGTTCCTGCTGTTCATCGTGGTGCCCACGGTGATGGCGGTCGCCCTGTCCTTTACCAACTACAACGCGGTGCAGACCCCCGCCTTCACAGGGCTGACCAATTACATCAACCTGCTGACCCAGGACACCATCTTCCTTCAGTACGTGCTGCCCAACACCCTGATTTTCGCCTTCATCGTGGGCCCCCTGGGCTACCTGCTGGCCTTCTTCCTGGCCTGGTCCCTGAGCCAGCTGACCAAGGTGCCGCGCACCGTCCTGGCCCTCATCATCTACTCCCCTTCCATGACCATGGGCGTCGCGATGACCGTGGTGTGGCGGGTGGTCTTCCTGGGCAACCAGTCGGGTATCGCCAATTATGTGCTGACCCGCCTGGGCGTCATCACGGAACCCGTCATCTGGATGCTCAACACCACCTACCTCCTCCCAATCGTCATCGTCGTGGCGCTCTGGTCCAGCATGGGCGTGGGTTTCCTGGCGATGCTGGCGGGGGTTATGAACATCAATCCGGAGCTGTATGAGGCGGGCGCCATCGACGGCGTGCGCAACCGCCTGCAGGAGGTCTTCTACATCACCGTCCCCTCCATGCGGCCGCAGATGCTCTTTGGCGCGGTGATGAGCGTGGTCGGGGCCTTCCAAGCTGGAAACATCGGCGTGATGCTCACGGGGAGCAACCCCACGCCGCTGTATTCCGCGCAGCTGATCGTCAACCACGTGGAGGACTACGGCTTTGCCCGGTATGAAATGGGCTACGCCGCGGCGGTTTCCGTGGCGCTGCTGGGCATCATCTACGCGTTCTCCTACTTCGCGCGGCTGCTGTTCGCCGAAAAAGACTGAGGGGAGGTGGTAAAATGGCCATCAGCGGAAACAGGGCAAACCCGAGGAAGTTCCACAGGAACCAGATCCCCTTTTACCTCTACCTCGTCCCCGTCGCGGTGTTCATGGGGCTGCCGATCATCTATATCCTCAACCACGCCTTCAAGCCCATGGACGAGCTGTTCGCCTTCCCGCCGCGATTCTTTGTCGCGAACCCCTCCCTGGACAACTTCCGCAACCTCTTCAGGACCGCTGCGGGCGCCAGCATCCCGGTATCCAGGTACATCTTCAACTCCCTGGTCGTGACGGTATCGGTGGTGTTCCTCAGCGTCCTCATGAGCACCATGGCCGGCTTCGCGCTGTCCAAGATGAAGTTCCGGCTCAAAAAGCCGCTGTTTGAGCTGAACAACCTTGCCCTGATGTTCGTCCCGGTGGCGGTCACCATCCCGCGCTACCTGACCATCACCGCGATGGGCATCCTGGACACCTATTTCGCGCACATCCTCTCCCTGCTGGCCATGCCGGTTGGCCTTTTCCTGATCAAGCAGTTCATCGACCAGGTGCCCGACTCGCTGATGGAAGCCGCGCAGATCGAAGGCGCGAGCGCCTTCACCGTCTACCGCAGGGTAGTCCTGCCCCTAATCAAGCCGGCGATCGCCACCGGCGCCATCCTCTCCTTCCAGATGGTCTGGAACAACATCGAGACCTCCTCCCTGTTCACCTCCTCGGAGAGTATCCGCACCCTGTCCTTTTACATGAACACCCTCACCTCCGTGGGCACCGTGCAGGGCCAGGGCATGGCGGCGGCAGCCTCACTGATCATGTTCATCCCCAACCTGGTCCTGTTCATCATCATGCAGTCCAGCGTCATGAACACCATGGCGCACAGCGGGCTGAAGTAAGGGGGCGCAGAGATGAAAGGACGGCTGGCCCTCCCCCTGGCGCTGCTGCTGGTATTGGCTCAGCTGCCCGCCCTGGCCGCGACGCCCTACAAGACTTTCACCCGCACCAAGAACGGCGACATGACCGAGACGCAGACGGCCTACGAGCCCGTGCGCACAATGACCAAGTTCGGCTCGGAATCCCTCAAGGCGCCCAGCGACATGCGCATGGGGTCCGACGGCCTCCTGTACATCTGCGACAACGGGAACAAGCGCGTCCTGGTGGTGACGACGCTCGGGGAGTATGTCCGGGAAATCGGGGACAAGAAGACGCTGAAATCGCCGCGCGGCGTGTTTGTGACGGGGAACGGCAACGTGTATGTCGCCGACGAGAACGGCCGCGCGGTAGTGGTCTTCAGCCCCGAAGGCGGGGTCCTCACGGAGTATGAAAAGCCGACCCACCCGCTGTTTGGCCAGGAAGCGCCCTACAAGCCGGACAAGGTCGCCGTGGACCGGCGCGGGAACCTCTACGTCATCTCGACCGGGAACACCAACGGCATCATCCAGATATCCCCGGGCACCCAGGGCGGGGAGTTCCTGGGTTATTTCGGCGCGAACCGCTCAAAGGTATCGCTGCTGACGATGCTGCGCAAGGAACTGTTCAACGAGCAGCAGCTGGCGCGCACGGGCGACGTCATCCCCCCGTCCATCGTCAACCTGTCCATTGATGGAAAGGGCATGGTGTACACGGTCACGCAGTCCAACGACATCAACTCGCTCAGGAAGCTGAACGTCGCGGGCAAGAACATCCTCAACCCGGACTGGTTCACCACCTACCCCAGCGCCGTGACCACCAACGCGGCCGGCAACATCTACATGACCGACGCGAACGGCTACATCTACGAGTACACCTCCGAGGGAAAACTCCTGTTCATCTTCGGCTCCTACGACGACGGCCAGCAGCGCAAGGGCTTGTTCAAGGCCGTGACCGGCATCGCCGTGGACAGGGACAACCTGCTGTACGTGCTGGACGAGAAGAGCGGCTCCGTCCAGGTGTTCGCTCCGACGGAATTCTGCCAGACGGTGCACCGTGCCTTTGGCCTGTTCATGGACGGGAAATACGCCCAGAGCAAGGAGCCCTGGACCGATGTGCTCAGGATGAACAGCCTGTTTTCCTACGCCAACATCGGCCTGGGCGAGGCGCTTTACCGCGAGGGAAACTACGGGGAGGCGCTCTCTTCCTTCCGCAACGGCGGCAACTACCGCGGCTATTCGGACGCCTTCTGGGAACTGCGCAGCAACTGGCTGCACAGCAACATCGGCGCCCTGCTCATCGCCCTGTTCCTGTTTGGCGCGGCGTTTGCCATCCTGCGCAGGGTAAACAGAAAGACAGGGTTTTTCAGCCCCTTGGGCCGCGTCTTTTCCCGGGCAGGCGACATCAGGCCGGTCCGGGAGGTCGGCTACAGCTTCACGATGCTAAAGAACCCCTTTGACGCCTGCTACGGCATCCGCCGTGAAAACAAGGCCAGTTACCTGTCCGCGGGCGTCGTCCTGCTGCTGTTTTTTGTGCTCAGCGTCGCGGCGAAATACTATTCGGGCTTCCTGTTCAAGGCGGTCCCCGACGGTTCTTTCAACCTGCTGGGCGATTTTGTCAACATCTTCGGGGTGTTCGTCCTGCTGGTCATCTGCTGTTACCTGGTCTGCACCATTACCGAGGGCGAGGCCACCTTCAAGAGCCTGGTCATCGGCGCGGCCTATTCGCTGCTTCCCCTGCTCATCGCGATGCCGCTCATGCTGCTACTCAGTCACGCGCTCACCTTCAACGAGAGCGTATTCATCTCCCTGATCAACATCCTGGCCTATGGCTGGACGGCGGTGCTGCTGTTCCTGAACATCATGTACCTGAACGACTATTCCATCAGGAAGACGCTGTGGACCCTCATCCTGACCGCCTTCACCGCGCTGGTCACAGCCGCGCTGCTGTTCGTGGTGTACGTGCTGGTGTCCCAGCTGGTCGATTTCCTGGCCTCGGTCTACGGAGAGGTGGTGTACCGCTTTGTCAAGGCATAGGATTCCGGCGGGCCTGCTTGCCCTGGCGCTCGCCGGCCTGCTCCTCCTCCTGACGCCTGCTGTCAAGGCCGGGGAAACGGCCGCGCTGCCGGAAGGTTACCGGCAGACCGCGCAAAGCGGGGAATGGACGCTGTACCTGAGGGAGGACACCCTGGGGCTGATCATGCAGGACAGGGCCACCGGCCGCTTCATGGCCTCCACCGTGCCCAATCCCGGTGATTACCGGGACAATGACCTGTGGAAGGGGTTTTACCAGTCCGGCATCGTGCTGGAATACATCGAGGGGACCATCAACAAGTATCCCTGGGCCAACCTGGTGCAGACAGAGCATACCAAGCGTTTTACATACGTGAACCAGGGCTTTGACTGCGAGGTGTACTACCCTGGCCTTGGCATCGCCTACACGGTGCGGGTCAGGCTGGAGGGCAACTGCCTGAGCGTCACGATCCCGCAGGACACGATCCGCGAGGAAATGCGGGAGCAGTACTGCGTCGGTTCCTTCTACGTCTACCCCTTCATGGGCTACACCCACATGGGTAAAAGCGGCGGGTATATCCTCATCCCAGACGGGCAGGGCGCGCTGATTGACCTGAAGGACAACGAAGGCCGTTATTCCTCTCCCTACAAGACCACGGTGTACGGCAACAACATCGGCCTGACCGAACTGGCGCAAGGCGCCGTACTCAACAACTTCAGCACCAACAACCCCCCTGAGCGCGCCGCGATGCCCGTTTTCGGCATCCGGCATGACGACACGGACCTCGCCTTCCTGTCGGTCATCGAGAAAGGCGACACCTCCGCCACGATCCAGGCCTACCTCAACGGGGTGGGCAACATGGCCTTTGACTGGGCCGGCGCACAGTACACCTACCGGGTGGTCTACGCCCAGTCCACAGGCCCTTCCAGCGGCACTGTCAACATGCGCACCCCGCGCAGCAAGAACTTTGACATCGCCCAGCGTTTCTATTTCCTCTCGGGCGAGGAGGCCGGCTACGCCGGGATGGCGCGCGAATACCGCGGGTACCTCAGGGAGCAGGGCGCGTTTGTGAACGCCCGGGATGTCAGCCCCTTTGACATCCAGGTGGATTTCCTGGGCGCGGAGCGCAAGAACGGCCTGCTGGGCACACAGCCCGTCGTGATGACGACGGCCGGGCAGGCCGCGGATATCCTGAGGGCGCTCAGGGAACGCGGCGTCGGCAGCGTATTCTCGGTGTTCCGGGGCTGGCAGGGCAAAGGGCTGACCGGCGGCAAGCCGACCACAGGCTATGCCCCCGCCGGGGAACTGGGCGGCAGCAAAGGGTTTGCGGAGCTGTTCAAGGCCGCGGACAGCCTGGGCGTACGGATGGCCCTGGAAGCAGACGTCGCCGTGATGGTTCCCCAGACCGCCGGGACGCTCATCTATTCGGCACTGAAAAGGGTCGACAGCAACACCTTCACCAGGCGCCTGTTCGGACAGGTTTACAGCGAAATGCAGTACCTGACCCCGGGCAAGTCGATGGAACTGGCACAGCACGTCTCAAGGGACTTCCAGGCAAACGGCGTCCCGGGCGCCTCGCTCACCGGGCTGACGCAGCTGGTCACCGATTACACCCACCGGCAAACCTATTACGACTCCTCAGACAACGCCGCGCTGTACGCCCAGGCGGCGGAAGCCTTCGCGCAGGGGATGCCCACGGCGCTGACCGGCGCCAATGCCTACCTGTGGCGGCACGCTTCCGCGCTGACCGGCATGCCCATCGGCGGATCGGACTACGTGTTCACCTCCAGGGACGTCCCTTTCATGGCCATCGCGCTCTCCGGGGAGATGCCGGTGTACATTGAATACACCAACTTCCAGGCCAACACCCGGCAGTTCTTCCTCAAACTGGTCGAGCAGGGCGCCAGGCCTTCCTTCCTGCTGACCTGGGAGGACCCCATCCTGCTGCAGGAAACCAACGCCAACTCCATCTATTCCTCAAAGTTCGACCTGTACAGGGACCTGATCGCACAGTGGTACGGGGAGCTTTCCCTGCTCCACGAAAAGATGGCCGGCAGCGGGATCCTGACCCACGACCGGGAAGGGAACCTTGTACGGGTCGGGTATGAAAACGGCGTGACCATCCTGATCAACTACGCGGATGGGGAAACGGATGCCTGGGGCACAGCCCTCCCCGGTTTCTCCTACAAGGTGGCGGAGGCGCCTGAGCATGAGTAAACGAGACAGGAACCCGCACTTGGTCAAGCGCTTCACAAAAAGGCGCGTCAGGGAATGGTTGTACGGATACGCGTTCATCCTTCCCTGGATCATCGGCCTGGTGATTTTCTTCCTGTATTCAGCAGGTCAGTCGGTCAACTACGCCCTCAGCGACGTCAAGCTGACCAACCCCATCCAGGTTATCTACTGGGGCTTCACGAACTTTGTCAACGTGTTTGTCACCGACAGCGAGTTCCCCGTCGCCATCGCCGGCTTCGCGGTCGAACTGGTGATGCAGGTGCCCATCATCGTTTCCTTCGCGCTCATCATCGCCCTGCTGCTCAACGCCAAAATCAAAGCCCGCGGCCTGTTCCGTGTGCTGTTCTTCCTGCCGGTCATCATCGCGACGGGGCCGGTGATGGACGAGCTGACCGCGCAGGGCGTCGCCAGCGTGCCCATGGTGAGCCAGGCTTCCTTCATGTCTGCCATTTCAGGCGCCCTGCCGATGTGGCTGGCCGAACCGATCAACAGCCTCTTCTCCTCGCTCATCCTCATCCTTTGGAACTCGGGCGTACAGATCCTGATATTCATCGCAGGGCTGCAGAAGGTGCCCAAAGCCATGTACGAGGCCGCCTACATCGACGGAGCGTCCGCCTGGGAGAGTTTCTGGAAAATCACCCTGCCCGTGGTCAAGCCCATGGTGCTGCTCAACGCAGTGTATACGATCATCGCGCTGGCAACCGGCGGGCAGAACGAGATCATCGCCATGATCTACAACAACATGTTCTATGCCATCGCAGGGCGCGGCTTCGGCTACGCCGCCGCCATGGCCTGGGTGTACACGCTGCTCATCTGCGTCGCGCTGGCCGTCGCCTTCCTGCTGCTGAAGGAGAAGAGCGACAGGAACGTGGTGTACGAATCCCGCCGCATCAAGATCAAAGGGGTGACCTACAGTGCAAAGTAAGGGACACCGCCTGACCGGCGCGGAGAGGAAAGAACGCTGGAGGAAACGCCTGCTGGGTTCCTTTGAGAAAAGGGGCCTCCTGCTGAGTTTCGTCATGTACGTCCTGCTGATCAGCATCGCCTTTATCTTCGTCTACCCCGTGCTGTACATGCTCTCCACCAGCCTGATGCCCAAGGAAGACCTGCTGGACGCTTCCGCCAAGTGGATCCCTTCCGCCATCAGCGGGAAGAACTACACCGACGCGATCGCGACGATGGACTACTGGAACTCCCTGTTCAAGAACCTCATCATCGCCTTCTTCCCCACGCTGACGCAGGTGGTCGTCTGCTCCATGGTGGGCTACGGCATGGCCCGGTTCAATTTCCCGCTGAAAAAGGCCTGGATGGGCCTGCTGGTCCTGTCATTCCTGCTGCCGCCGCAGGTCACCATGATCCCCAATTACGTACTCTACGCCCGCCTGAAGCTGACGGGGAGCATCTGGGCATTCCTGGTGCCGGCGGTGCTGGGGATGGGGTTCAAGAGCGCGCTGTTCATCATGATTTTCTACAATTTTCACCGCCAGGTGCCCCAGTCGCTGATCGAGGCCTGCGAGATCGACGGCGCGGGCCCGGCGGGCGCCTATTTCAGGATCGCCATCCCGCTGTCGGTTCCCGCCATCATCGTGGTCGTCCTGTTCTCCTTCGTCTGGTACTGGAATGAGACGACCCTGACGCAGATGTACCTGGGCTACGCCAGCACACGGGCGAACAGCCTGACGACCCTGCTGATCGAACTGCAGAAGTTCCAGGTCAGCTATGAGAGCGTGTATAATCCCTGGGAGGCATCCCCCAACAAACTCAACGACGCCATCCGGATGGCGGGCACCATGATCTCCATTGCCCCGCTGATGCTGCTCTACCTCCTGCTGCAGCGGCAGTTCGTCGAAAGCGTGGACAAGGCGGGCATCACCGGCGAGTGAGCCGACAAACGGAATCAGGGCCAAACTGGCCTTTGATCAATATAAGAAGGAGGAAGACCCATGAAAAGACTCTCCCTGTTCCTCGCGGTCGTCATGCTGGCCGCCGCAGTGCTGCCGCTGGCCGGAATCGCCGAGGAAAAAATCAAGCTGACCTATGCCATCTGGGACGACTATGAGTTCACCCAGGCCCTGGTGGACAAGTACCATGAGAAGAACCCGAACGTGGAGATCGAGATCCTGCAGCTGGGCGGCACCGACGTGTACATGGCCAACCTGTACAACATGATGGCCGCCGGCACCTTCCCCGACCTTTACCAATTGCTGGCCATCGACGCGGCCGTGACCTACGGCTGGATGCTGGACCTGACGACCTTTGCCGAAAACGACCCGGAATGGGTGGCCGACGTGCCGGAGTCCATCAAGGGCGCGTCCAAGATTGAAGGAAAAGTGTTCCAGCTGGCGGTCGAACACCTCCCCATCACCGTGTACCTGGACGAGGCGGTGTTTGAGAAGCTCAACGTGCCCATGCCCGACCAGGACTGGACCTGGGAAGAGATGATCGAACTGATGGAGACCATGACCCGCCCGGACGAGGGCATCTGGGCCTACAACTCCTTCCTGGGCATCCTCTCCCTGGGGCCCATCGCGCTGGTTGAAGGCGCCATCGGCGAATTCGGCTGGGACGGCGAGCAATACCACTTCGACGTCTGGGCCGATATGATCACTCAGGAAGCCGAATACCAGCGCCTGGGCTACCGCGCGCTGATGGGTTCCGAAGCCTGGATTGCCGCCAACGGCGGAGACCCCTGGCCGGGCAACTCAGGCCGCGTCGCCATGCAGCACGACGCCTGGTGGACCTACAACAACATCTATTCCCTCACAGACACCATTGACCGCGGCATTCGCATGGTGCCCTACAACCAGCCTGTTTCCGAGGACGTGGAGAACGGCGCCACGATGTCTTTCATCGATTTCGCCGCCATCAGCCGCACCACCGCCCATCCTGACGAAGCCTACAAAGCCCTGAAGTACCTCAGTTTCGGCGAGGAAGGCTGGCTGGACAAGGTGGAGATCTACAAGACCCTGCCCAACGCCGCCGGCGACGGCCTGTGGTACAAGATGCCCAACGTCATCCCCGCGACGGCCAACCAGAACGTGTGGGCAGCCTACCGCGCGCTGTTTGATGATTCCTGGTGGTGGGACGGCTTCTTTGCCAACACCATGAACCCCGTTCCTCTGGGCGCGCGCAACATCCCCGGCTTTGACGCCTTCCTGGCGGAAATCTACAACGGCCAGGACTACAACGGCGTGGTCGGCATTGAAGCCGCCGTGTTCGCAGGCGTTGCGGACCCCTATGACTACGTCGACATGCTCAACCAGAAGGGCCGCGAATACTACGACACCTATATGAAGACCTTCCACGAGACCTACGGCGACTGACCGGTTTTGAACTGTCCAGCGATACTTATGCGGAGGGGCGGCAGGCTGCCGACCCTCCCGGCACATCAGGGGCCTTCCCGGAAAGGCGGTACAGATGAAAAAGTCACGAAGGCGATCACCGCAGACCGTTCCTCTCCTGCTGCTGTTGATGTCCTTCTTCCTGCCGTTTTCCGGCAGGGCCACCACGCTGACTGCGGATGCCGGCCAGCCGGTCAGCGTGATGAGCAAGACCCTTTACGGCCTGTTTTTTGAAGACATCAACCACGCGGCTGACGGCGGCCTGTACGCGGAACTGCTGAATAACCGCTCTTTTGAAAACCGCTCTTTCCCGGAAGGCAGGGAGTTTGACGCGTACGCTGGCTGGATGTTCAACTACCGTTTGGCGGGCTCGGGCAAGGCCGTCAGGATGACAGAAAACCCGCTGAACGCGAACAACCCGGTCTACATGCGCCTGGAGATCTCCTCAGGCGCATACCAGGCGGTCAACTTCGGCTACCCCCTCTCCCCCGGCAAGGCAGGGATACCGCTGGACGAAGGCATCCACTACAAAGGCTCGGTCTTCCTGCGGGGGCAGGGTTTTGAAGGGGATATCAGCGTCCTGCTGACGGACGGGAGCGGCCGGCCACTGAGTAACCGTGCCCATCTGAGTTATACCGGGGAATGGGGAAAGCAGACCTTTGAACTGTCGTCAGCAGAAACCACGGACGCCATCCTCAGCTTCACCTTTTCCGGCACCGGGGCGCTGGACATGGACATGGCCTCGCTGATCCCGGGGAACGCTTATGGCGCCGGCTGGCAAAACGGCGGCCTGCGGGCGGACCTTGTCCAGGCGCTTGCCGGCCTGCGGCCGCGTTTCATCCGCTTCCCCGGCGGCTGCGTGGCGGAGGGTTCCTACTTCCGCTCCAACATCTACCGCTGGAAAGACACCATCGGGCCGGTGGAGGAACGAAAGGAGATCGAAAACACCTGGGGCTACATGCAGTCCTACGGCCTGGGTTTCCATGAGTATTTCCAGCTGTGCGAAGACCTGGACGCCGAGCCCCTGCCGGTGGTCAGCGCCGCGCTGGTATGCCAGGTGCGCGGCAGCCGGGACATCCCGGTTATGGGGGACGAACTCAAGGCCTACGTCCAGGACGTGCTGGACCTCGTGGAGTATGCCAACGGAGGCACGGACACCGCCTGGGGCGCGAAGCGGGTACAAAACGGGCATCCGGAGCCCTTTGGCCTGGAATACCTGGCCATCGGCAATGAGAACTGGGGCAGCGACTATTTTTACCGCTACGGAATCATCGCAAAGGCCGTGAAGGAACGCTGGCCGGATATCACCTGCATCGTCGCAGCCGGGCCGGTCGCGGAAGGCCAGCTCATCCAGGACAGCTGGTCCGCCATCCGGCGGCAGTTCCCCCGGGAACTGGTTGACGAACACTATTACATGGACAGTGACTGGTTTCTCAAGAACACCCGCCGCTACGACGCTTATCCCCGGGGAGGCAACAGCGTTTTCCTGGGCGAATACGCGGCGCATGAGCCCGTCAGGGGCGGAAGGCGGCCCAACAACCTCTTTTCCGCCCTGTGCGAAGCCGCCTACCTGACAGGCATCGAACGAAACAGCGACCTGGTCAGGATGAGCTGCTACGCGCCGCTGCTGGCCCGGGAGGGGATGCAGCAGTGGACGCCCAACCTGGTCTGGTTTGACGCGAGGACGGTGCTCCTGACGCCCAATTATCATGTTCAGAAGATGTTCGCTTCTACCCCGGGCGACGAAGTGGTCCAGAGCCAATTGGATGATGAGCGTCTTTTCCATGTGGTCACCCGGACCAGGGACACGCTGTACGTTAAGCTGGTGAACCCGGGCGAAAGTGAAACGCCCCTGTCCCTCACCGTCAGGGGCCTGGGGGACGCGCAGGGTACAGCCCTGGTGCTGGCAGGGGAACCCGGGCAGGTGAACACATTCCGGAACCCTGATACGCTGCAGCCCGTTCAGAGCGCCTGCCGGATGGAAGACGGCAGCCTGCAGGCCACCCTCCCGGCCTGGTCCGTGAGCATCTATTCCTTCCCGATCGAATAGCCCTACAGGAGACTGATATGAAACAGGCCTATCTTTTTGTGCATTTCAGGGAAAAGAGGACGCCGGAAGGCGAGCAGGTCCATTTCGCGCTCAGCCGCGACGGGTTCCAATGGGAAGCGGTGAACGGCGGCCAGCCGGTGCTGTGGAGCTTCAGGGGCGACCTGGGGGTTCGGGATATGGCCGTCATCAGGTGCCAGGACGGTATGTTCCGCATCTTCGCGACGGACCTCAGCCTCGCCTACGGCATGCCGGGCAAGTACCGGGGCTCCTGGGAGGAAATCACCAGGAACGGCAGCAAGTGCCTGATGTCCTGGGCCTCTCCCGACCTGATCCATTGGGATAAGCAGCAGGAACTGCGCTTTGAGGGGCCCTCCTTCGGCTGCCTGTGGGCGCCGGACATCCTTTTTGACAAAGGCAGGGGGGAATACCTGCTGCACTGGTCTTCCACCACACTGGACGGGGAGCGGGTCATCCCCCACGCCATCTGGTACTCGACGACCCGGGACTTCAAGCAATGGTCAACGCCGGACATCCTGTACAAAAAGGAGAACGGCTCGGTCATCGACTCGGCGATGGCGGAGGAGGACGGCCTGTATTACCTGTTCCTGAAAAGCGCGAAAGACCCGTCCGGGGTCATCCTGTTCAGGGGTGCGTCGATCCGCGGGCCCTTTGCGCCCCTGCCCGGCGGCGTGACCGGCCTGCCGGACAAGGAACCCGGCATGTATGAGGCGCCTGCCGTTTTCCGGCTGGAGGACGGGCGCTGGTGCCTGATGATCGATTATTTCGGCGTGCCGGGCAAAGGCCAGGGCTGCGTGCCCTTCCTGGCGGACAGCCTGGCTTCCGGCCATTTCAGGCGCGCTGAGGAGGCTTTCTCCTTTCCCTACGGGTTCAAGCACGGCACGGTGCTCACCATCACTCCAGAGGAATACGCACGGCTCAGCGGGATGGATGAATGGCCTGAACATGCCGGATGAGACCGGCGGCGCGAACCCGTCATGACGGAAAACCCAATGGAAAAAGCAGCAGGAGGAGGATTCAACGTGAAGATGTTTGACAGCGGGTGCTTTTCAAGGGTGACCAAGGCGGCCTGTGAGGGCGGTTTTTTCGGCCCCGTCGTCTCAGGCGTCAGGGAAAAGATGCTGCCCTACCAGTGGCTTGCGCTGAACGACCGGATCGAGGACGGGGAAAAGTCCTGGTGCATCAGGAATTTACGAATCGCGGCCGGCCTTGAGCAGGGAGAACACAATGGATTCGTGTTCCAGGACAGCGACCTGGCCAAGTGGCTGGAAGCGGTCGCCTACCAACTGTGCCTGAAACCGAACCCGGAACTGGAAGCGCTGGCGGACAGCGCCATCGATCTGGTGGAGAAGGCCCAGATGGAGGACGGCTATGTCAACACCTACTACCAGCTGACCGACATCAGCAAGCGCTGGACCAACCTGCGCGACAACCATGAGTTATACACCGCCGGGCACATGATGGAGGCCGCCGTGGCCTACTGGCAGGCGACGGGCAAGGACAGGCTGCTGAAGGTCATGCAGCGCATGGCGGACCACATCATGAACGTGATCGGCCCGGAAGAAGGGAAACTGCATGGAGTCCCCGGGCATGAGGAGATCGAGCTGGCGCTGTGCAAGCTGTACGACGCAACAGGGGAGGAGAAGTACCTCCGCCTCGCGGCGTATTTTGTCAATGAGCGGGGCAGGAAACCCAACTTTTTTGTCCAGGAACAGAAACGCCTGGGCCGGGACTATAAAAACGGCGGAGCGTTCGGCTATACCTACGGGCAGCACCACCTGCCGCTTCGGGAACAGGAGACCCTGGAGGGGCACTCTGTGCGCGCGCTGTACCTCTTAAGCGGCGCCGCGGACGTCGCCCTGCGCACGGGGAACGAGCCCTTAATAGAGGCATGCAGGCGGCTGTACCGAAACGTCACGGGCAGGCGGATGTACGTCACCGGCGGGGTGGGTTCCTCCCACCTGGGAGAGGCTTTTACCTTTGACTATGACCTGCCGGGCGATACGGCGTACGCCGAGACCTGCGCCTCCATCGCGCTGGTTTTCTTCTGCCGCAGGATGCTGGAAATCGAGCTCCTGGGCGATTACGCCGATACCATGGAGCGCGCGCTGTACAACACCTGCCTGGCGGGGATGTCGCTGGACATGCAGCGCTTTTTCTACGTCAACCCCCTGAGCGCAGACCCGGAGGCCAGCCGCAGGGACGACCGGAAAAAGCATGTGCTGCCAGTCAGGCCCAAATGGTTCGGCTGCGCGTGCTGCCCGCCCAACCTGGCCCGCCTGCTGTCCTCCCTGGCGCTGTACGCCTTTTCCGTCCGGGGCCGTGCCGTCTGCCTGCACCTGTTCGTTCAGGGCGATTACACGATCAGCGCGGCGGGCGGCCCCGTGACCCTGAACGTGCGCACGGAATATCCCCGCGACGGCCTGGTGACGCTCACCCTGGGCAAAGGGGATTATGACCTGATGCTTCACCTGCCGGGCTGGTGCCGTGAATACGGCGTCTGGAAGGACGGAAAGCCGGTTGAAGCGGTGCCGGAAAACGGTTACCTGTTTATCTCCGGGCCTTTTGACGCCACTGAGGTGACCTTCCGGATGCGTTTGGAACCCCGCCGTGTTTACGCGAATGAAAGGGTACGGGAAGAAATCGGAAAGGTCGCCCTTCAGCGCGGCCCGGTGGTATTCTGCCTGGAGGAAAAGGACAACGGTCCATTCCTGCACCAACTGTCCCTGCCCGGGAATGAGGACCTCGTTTTTGACGCGGATGCCCCCTTGCCGGGCGGCATGGCGATCCGCGCGAAAGGCTTCCGCCAGAAGCCATCGACCGATGCGCTTTACACCGGGACACCCGGCGACAAAGAAACAGCAAGCCTGACCTTTATCCCCTATTACGCCTGGGCAAACCGGGGAGAGAACGAAATGGCGGTCTGGGTAAGGGAAGGATAGGCTGGTTAACCTTTCTCACACCTCTATGGACATTTTCCCTTACCAAGATGCAAAACCCCCCATGAACAGGAAGGTTTTGCCGCGCAGTACCGAAGCAGCCTTATTTCTGAAGGATGCCCGGGGGGAAATCCAGTTCATACAGCATCCCCAGGTCCCACAGGAGGGAAGAGGTCAGGTACTTGTTGCGGATCTCCCGCGCGCCCAGCAGCGCGTCATGGGTATCCAACGCCGTAAAGCCAATCTCCTCCGGGGTCATGGGTATGTTCAGCCCCCGCATCAGGGAGGCGACCGTTTCATAGGCCGGCAATTCCTCCCGGACGATCTTCAGGATCTGCGGCCAGTGCGTCAGGATCTTTTCCAGGCGCTGCGCATGGGAAGCCGGATCGTTCCGGCCTTCATTGATGGCTGTGGCCAGGATGCCCTCCCCCGTGCTGCCAAAGATCCTCAGGACCATCCCTTTCCAGGCTTCCCCGTCAAAGTCCTTGATGAAGCGTTCCGCCCTGTCCCGGCTGGGTTCCGTGTTCCTCAGTTTCTCCCAGATCTGCAGGGTGAGCAGGGTGCCGATGCCGACCTGGATGCCGTGCAGTTCCACGGGCAGGCCGCGCTCCAGCGACATCATTTCCCAGAGGTGGGAAAAATAATGCTCAAGACCGGAAGCCGGGCGGGAGACCTTCGCGTAGGCCATGGCGATCCCTGAAAGCAGCAGGCCTTCCATGACGCGCTCAACCGCATTTTCATCCCTTGCTTTCAGCCCCTCGGCCGCCTCAACGATGCGCGCGAGGGAAGCGCGGACAAGGCCCGCGACGTTCTCGCAATAGTATTCGCCGGTCACCAGGTGGGAGATGCGCCACTCGCAGATGGACAGGTATTTGGCCAGCATATCCCCGAAGCCCGCCATCAGCATCCTTTCCGGCGCGGCGCACAGCACCCTCGTGTCCCCGATGATTGCAAGGGGGCAGGCGTTGTACAGGGATACCTTAACCCGGCCGCGGATCATGGAAGCGTTGTCGGACGCATAGCCGTCCATGGAGGGCGCGGTGGCGACCACCATCAGGGGCAGCTTTACCGCATGGGAGAAGACCTTGCCCACGTCGTTGAGCACCCCGGAGCCGATCACCAGCACCCCGTCACAAGCTGAGTCTAAAGCCATCACCAGGCTGCCGCAGGCGTACTCGTCCGGCTCAAGGTGTCCTTTTTCAAAAACAAACTCCTGATACGGGATGCCGGCATCAGCGAGCACCGGCTCCACATAGCCCCAGGCGGCCCTGCGGGTGTTCCTGTCGCTGATGATGAAGGGTTTCGTGATGCCCAGTTCGGCAAGGACCTCCGGCAGCGCGTTGACCGCATCCGGACTGATATGTACCCGGCGCAGCCCCGCCTGATGGTGCTGCCCGCAGCTGCAGGGGTAGCCCTCCGGCAGGAGCAGCTCCTCCAGGCTCATGTCCGAAAACTGTTTCATGTCCCCCTCCGTCATGTTAAAGAATATCGTTGCGGCGCAGAGCGGCAGACCTGAAGTACTCAGCCGCCCGAACTGCAGAAACGGCCTGCCGCGCGGGCGGCAGGCCGCAGGTCATGCCTCGTCAGCCGTACAGCGGCCCATAGGTTTCACAGGCACGGTAATCAGCCGCCTCGGCGTCGCTGGTCCCAAACGCCGCCCAGCTGTGCGGCCGGTAGACCTTCTCCGCGGGGACGTTGTGCATGTTGACCGGGATGCGCAGCATGCTGGCCAGGGTCAGCAGGTCCGCCCCCACGTGGCCGTAGACGGTCACGCCGTGGTTGGCGCCCCAGTTGGCCATCACGGAATATACGTCGCGGAAAGCGCCTTCACCGGTCAGCCGGGGGGCAAACCAGACGCAGGGCCAGGTGCGGTCCGTGCGGTTCATGATGATGTCGTGCACCTTGTCCGGCAGGCGGATGGTCTCCCCTTCCGCGATCTGCAGTACGGGGCCGACGCCTTCGACGATGTTCAGGCGCAGGAGCGTGACGGGCAGCTCCGCTTCGTTTTTAAAGTGGCTGGAAAACCCGCCGCCCCTGAAATATTCCAGGTTCGCGCGCTCCCAGTCCGTCGCCTCCAGGCAGGCGCTGATGTCCTTCTGTGTCATCTCCCAGAAGGGCTTCATGCAGTGCCCGCCCTTCTCGTCCTTTGCTTCTCCGGTGGCGTCCAGCGCCGTCGCGCCGGAGTTGAGCAGGTGGATGAAGCCGTTTTCGGCCTTACCCTCAGGCTTCCAGCCGCTCACGCGCCGGACCGCTTCCGGGTTCCAGTAAGTCCGCACGTCGTGGAAGCAGGGGGCGGTGTTGGTGATCAGCGTGCCCAGCAGCATCGAAACGCCGTTGAGGTTGTCGTTCTCTGTCGCGAACGCGGTCGGCTGGCGGGCGCCGTTCCAGTCAAAGGTGGACGCCATGATGGCTTCGGTAAAGTCTGCGTTGGGCAGCCAGTCCGTCCATGCGCGCTGGCCCTGGAAACCGCCGGCGACGGCGTTCTTGCCCAGCGCTTCCTCGTGCCAGCCAAGGCCCTTCAGTTTTTCGTTCCCGAAAAGGATGTCGCGGATGACCAGGCTCAACTTGGTGATGAAACCCCAGTCTTCTTCCGGAGGGACGGCTTTGCTCCGCTTGATGATTTCCGGCAACTCCTTGCCCGCATTGACGTCATAGCCTTCCCTGCAGTGCTTTTTGATCCAGGCCAGCGCCTTCTCATACTCCTCCGGGTCATAGATGCCCAGGTGAATGCGGCGCAGGATCTCCGCCATGTCCACCCACTCGGCGCGGATGCCCAGGTAATGCTGGAACATGTTCATGTCGCAGTAGGACCCGGCGATGCCCATGGAAATGCCGCCCAGGTTGACGTAGGACTTGTTCTTCATCCAGCCGACCGCAATGGCTGCGCGGGCAAAGCGAAGCAGCTTTTCCCTGACGTCCTCCGGCACGCTGGTATCCCCGATGTCCTGCACGTCGCGCCCGTAGATGGAAAAAGCCGGCAGGCCTTTCTGGGCGTAGGCCGCCAGCACGGCGGCCAGGTAAACCGCGCCCGGGCGTTCCGTGCCGTTGAAGCCCCAGACCGCCTTGATGGTATTCGGGTTGGCGTCCATGGTCTCCATGCCGTAGCACCAGCTGCGCGTCACGCTCAGGGTCGCCACGACGTTTTCCTTCGCGAACTTGCGCTCGCAGGCGCCGGCTTCCGCACCTCCGCCGATGGTGGTGTCGCTGATGACGCACTGGACCGGCGTCCCGTCCGGGTATCTGAGGGTCGAAATCAGTTTTGCGGCGGTGCTGGCCATGTCCATGGTCTGCCCCTCCAGGCTCTCACGCACACCTCCCCAGCGGCCGTCAATGATCGGCCGGATGCCGATTTTCGGATATTCCATAGTTCCTCCTCCTGATGAAGCGGGCACGTTCCCAACCGGCCGCTCTATGCTTGACATTGGTTGGATTCTACCATAAAAAGCGCTGCTGTTCAAGGCCGAACGCTTGACATCTTCCATTGTTTGGCATACAATCCGCATAGAATCAATCTTGTCAGAACGTGCAGTTGCCTGGTAAGCCGTAATCTACCAAAAACGCACGGGAATCGTCCGCAGAAGCGCGTCTGGGATAGTCCGGCGCATAGAGATTGCGGAGTCCGGAAAACTCTGAAGGGGTGGCTGATGTCCGAATTACTGCTGTCAATGAAAGGGATCCAGAAATACTTTCCGGGCGTCCACGCGCTGGACAATGCCCGCCTGGACCTGAGAAGCGGCGAAGTCCACGCGCTCGTCGGAGAAAACGGCGCCGGAAAATCCACGCTGATGAAGGTTTTGACCGGCATCTATAAAATGGACAGCGGCACCATCCTGTACAAAGGGAAGGAAGTGAATTTCTCCTCCCCCAAGGAGGCGCAGGCTGCCGGGATTGGCATCATCCATCAGGAACTGAACCTCATGCCACACCTGACGGTAGCGGAGAACATCTATATCGGCCGGGAGCCCACCAAAGCGCTGTTCCTTGACAAGAAAAAAGCAAACACGGATGCCAGGGAACTGATGAAATCACTGGGGTTGGACATTGACCCGACGATCGAAGTCAGAAAGCTTTCGGTGGCCAAACAGCAGATGGTCGAGATCGCAAAGGCAATCACCTATGACAGCGAAGTGCTGATCATGGACGAACCCTCAGCGGCGCTGACCGACCGTGAGATCAATGAGCTCTTCCGTTTTATCCGCGACCTGAGAGACAGGGGGCACGGGATCATCTACATTTCCCACCGCCTGGACGAATTGCCGGAGATATCCGACCGGATCACCGTGATGCGGGACGGGCAGTATGTCGATACCGTGGATACAGGAAAAGTTTCCAAAGAGCAGATCATCTCCATGATGGTCGGCCGGGTCATCTATGAAAACCCAAAGCAAAAAAGCAACGTCCCCCCTGATGCCACTGTTGTCCTGGAAGTCAGCAACCTGCAAGGCTACAATGTAAAGAACGTCAGTTTCAACCTCAAGCGCGGGGAAATCCTTGGTTTCGCCGGTCTGGTCGGCGCCGGCCGCACGGAAACGATGCGCGCGCTGTTTGGCGCAGACCCTATCCTTGGCGGAAAAATCGTTTTTGACGGACGGGAGGTGGTTGTTGGTTCTCCGCAGGATGCTGTCGGCATCGGCATAGGCTACTTGTCTGAGGACAGAAAAGCGCTGGGGCTGATGGTCGGCCTGTCCGTCAGGGACAACAGTGTCATGTCGACACTGGACAGGTTTTCCGGAAAACTGTTCGTGAATGACAAAAAAACAGAAGAAGTGACAAAGGAATTTATCGATAAGCTCTCCATCAAGGCGCATTCAACCAAACAACTGGTGAAACTTCTGTCCGGCGGGAATCAGCAAAAGGTAGTCGTCGCAAAATGGCTGATCCGCAACTGCGACATCCTCATTTTTGACGAGCCGACGCGCGGGATAGACGTAGGAGCAAAGAGCGAGATTTATCAGCTGATGGCGAACCTGGTAAAACTCGGAAAATCGATCATCATGATTTCATCCGAGTTGCCCGAACTGCTGCGGATGAGCGACCGTATCGTTGTGATGTGTGAGGGCAGGGTCACTGGTGAACTGGATATTTCTGACGCATCCCAGGAAAGAATCATGCATTTGGCCACAATGATCGCGTAGAGGAGACTGCCCGATGTTAAACAAGAAGTTCGAACTGCAGAAACTGCTGGCGCCTGCCGTACTGGTGATTCTGTATATCTTTTTTTCGATCTTCGGTACGAATTTCTTTTCCACGGATTATTTTATGAACATCCTCAACGCATCCTATTTCATCGGCTTTATGGCCATCGGCGTGACCTTTGTCATCATCACAGGCGGAATCGACCTGTCCCTTGGCACGACGATGATGTGCGGAGCGCTGCTTGGGGCCACAGCCTATAGCAATTGGGGCTGGAACATATGGATCTCGCTGGCGTTCTGCGTATTTGTCGCAACAGTCATCGGCATGATCAACGGCTCGCTGATTGCTTATCTGAAATTGCCGCCCTTTATTGCAACGCTTGGTATGCAGATGATCGGGATGGGCTTCGGGGCGATCGTAACAAAGGTAGTGACCAAGCGTTTCCCGACGATTGGAACGCCTGATGCGGCGTTCAAATATGTATTCTACAAATCCAGCAACACTGCCGCCATCCCCGGGTTCCCAACCGGCGCCCTATGGCTAGCAGGCGCCTTTATCCTCGCATACATCCTGCTGAACCACACGAAATTCGGCCGTTATACCTACGCGCTCGGTTCCAACTATGAGGCCGCGAGGCTCAGCGGCATCAACGTAAAGAAATGGCAGTTGCTCATATATACATTCTGCGGGTTTTTCTGTGGTCTGGCGGGGGTGTTTTATGCCGCGGTCTACACCTCCGTCATCCCTTCGACGGGCAACGGACTGGAACTGCTCGCGATTGCCGGCGTCGTCATCGGAGGGACATCCATGAGCGGCGGTTCAGGATCGCTGATGGGCACAATCATTGGCGTCTTTGTCATGTCCGTCCTGAAGCAGGGGCTGATGTCGATGGGGCTGCAGGGACACTGGCAGATTTTCTTTACAGGCGTCGTCGTTATCGGAGCCGTTCTTCTTGACCAGTACCGGCTCAAAAAGGCCGCACAGGTCAAAAGGGGTTGATTCTTCCGGCCTCTGGCCGTAAGACATATTATACAAGGAGGGATTCCCATCATGAAAAAACTCGTGTCCCTGTTCCTGGTACTCGTGCTGACGCTCTCCATGGTCTCTGCTCTTGCGGACGGCGAATACATCGCCCTCATCTCCAAAGGTTTCCAGCACCAGTTCTGGCAGACCGTGGCTGCCGGTTCCTACGACGCCGCGGCGAAGTACAATGTTACAGTCACCTTTGACGGACCGCCTTCAGAATCAGACATCAACGTCCAAATCGACATGCTCAACGCCGCGCTGGCAAAGAACCCCGTAGCGCTTGGCTTGGCCGCACTGGATACTGAATCCGTGACAGAACAGCTGCTTTCCGCCAAGGAAAAGGGAATCCCTGTGATCGGATTTGACTCCGGCGTACCCAATGCACCCGAGGGAACCATCTGGTCCACAGCCTCCACGAACAATGAATCAGCCGGCGCCGTCGCGGCGGAGGAGATGTTCGCGGTTGAATCGATTGCCGCAAAAATCGCGGCCGCCACGCCCGAAACCCCTGTCATGATCAGCTGCTTCTCGCAGGACGCGACTTCCGCATCCGTTGTCGGGCGCACTGTCGGCTTCCTGGGAAAGATGACTGAGCTGCTTGAAACAGTACATCCCGGCGCCGTAGCAATCACCGGTCATGACAAGTACAACGCTCCCAGCGCAAATCCCGCAGCCGTTACGATCAATGTGACCGTTCCCGCTTCCACAAGCCCGACCGACTGCCAAACTTCCGGCCAGGGCATCCTGTCGATGGAAAACCTGATCGCCATTTTCTGCTCAAACGAAGCCTCAGTCGGCGGAATCCTTGCAGCCACCACCGACGGGTCTGATCTTGATCGCACCAATGGTAAATACAAGGACCTGATCGTAATCGGATTTGACGCCGGCGCGAACCAGAAAGCCGCCGTGAGAAACCAGTGGTTCTATGGCTCCGTTACCCAGGATCCCTACATGATCGGCTACTACGCGGTCGAATTGGCTGTCAAGGCCTTCAGGGGCGAAGACATCGAGCCCATCGTCGACACCGGCTGCCAGTTCTATACCTATGAAAACATCGACGACGAGAAGATTGCCCCCCTGCTTTACGACTGACCTGCATTTCTAATTCTACCGCCTGCATTCCTGCAGGCAAAAAGGATTGCCTCCGACAAGAGGCAATCCTTTTTTGATGAGTTTCAATCAGATTTATTTGACGACGCCCTTTTTCAGGATGACGTTGGCATACTGCGCTTTTTCCCCCGTGGCGACCACTGCATAGGCCTTTTTCGCCCGTTCGTAGTAGGAGAAGCGCTCCATATGCTGGGCCTCGGCCTGCGGTTCATACCGCCTGAGCACTTCCTTGTACTCTTCCCAGATGACGGGCTGATAGGTGTCGCCGGGGACGACTTCCATCAGCACGAAATTGGACCTGTCATACTGGTCCAGCGGGAACAGCGGCAGGATGGCGACCAGCAAGGCCGGCGCGGCGATGCCGTCCGCGCGCACCGCCCTTCTGCCGAAACTTTCCGTCGGGAAGTTCGCGTCCGCGAGCACGATTTCATCCCCATGCCCCATTTCGCTGAGGATCTTCAGCAGTTCGGGTGAAATCAGGTGCGAGATTCCTCTGAGCATATTCTTACCTCACTTATATTTTATTTCATATCTTGCTTCATCATGATGCTTTGAATATTTCCATCCAATCCTCATTGGGTAATCACGCCATTCTCATCCCAAAGGTCATGCCAGTCGTTCGCGCCCGGCCACAGGAAGACCTGGCCTTTGATCAGGCGGCAATTGCATTCGACCGTTTTCATCGTTTTCATCTCCGCCTCTGTAAGCGGGTCTTCGGTCGTACAGCGTAAATTGGAGGTATAGTTGCTTTCACGGACTGAGAAGGGGAGCGGTATCTGGCCGCGCTGAACAGCCCACTTCAGGCAGACGACAGCGGGATGAACGCCGTGGGCTTTGGCAATCTCCACTACTTCGGGCACGGCAGTATCTGCGACGTCTTCGGGTGTCATGTCCCGCTCCGGCCTTGCAGGGCTGCCAACAGGGCAAAAGCCAATCGGCATGATGCCATGGGCGGTCACATAATCAAACAGCTCCTTCTGCTGGAAACAGGGGTGCAGTTCCATCTGGATCAGTGACGGTTTGATGCGACAGAGCGGCAGCACGGCCTCAAGTTTGGGAATGGTCATGTTGCTCATGCCGATGTACCGCGCAAGGCCCAGATCATGCAAGCGCTCCATCTGCCGCCAGGTTCCCATGAATTCATCCACCGAGAAGGGCCTGCTGTCGGGGTTACGGCTGTCGACGTCACAGCCCGGCGCATGGTAGTTGGGGAACGGCCAGTGCACGTAGTACGCGTCAACAACATCCAGCTTCAGATCTCGAAGTGTCTTCGCGCAGGAAAGCAGCACGTCCCCATGCCCATGCATATCGTTCCAGACCTTGGACGTGACAAACAGATCCTCCCGCTTCACAATGCCTTCCTGAAGCACGGCTTCGAAGACCTCTCCGATCATTTCCTCATTGCCATAAACTGACGCGCAGTCAAACATCCGGTAACCGCACCGGATAGCGCCTGCGACGGCCTGTGAAACCTGTGCGGGTGTAAAGCGGTCGCTGCCAAATGTCCCCATACCGATACAGGGGATCTCTTCCCCAGTCGCCAGCTTGCGCTTTGGCACAAGCGCAGGATTGATCTTTTCCGCCATTGGATCGCCTTCTCTCTTGTTAATTCATAATTTGTTTATTTTTACACCGGGCAGGATCGCAAGGAAGTCCTCCTCCAGATATTCACCCGTGCCGACGGACAGCGCGCTGGCCGAGGCAACCGCGACCGCCAGACGTATCTGCTCAATGATGCCCATCCCGCGCGCCATTCCAACCGCGAAACCCGCGACCATACTGTCGCCGCATCCGACAGTGTTCTTTGGTCGGACGCGCGGCGGTATTCCATGATACACCCCCTGGCCGCACGCGACAAGGACACCTTTGGAGCCGAGCGATAGGGCCGCGCAGGCGATGCCCTTTCCATGAAGGGCATTCACTGCCTGGACCTGCTCGACACGCGTTGAAGGTGCAAAACCCAGCAGGGAAGCGATCTCGTCCACGTTGGGTTTTATAAAGGAGGGCTTTGAGCCAAGGGCGTTCTGAAGGCCACACCCGCTTGTGTCCAGTAAAACCGGTTTTCCGGCATCGTGGCACATGCTGATGAGGGTCGCGTAAAACGTATCCGGGACTCCGCGCGGCAGGCTGCCGGATATTGTAACCACATCCGCCAAATGGAGGTGCGACCTGAAATCTTCAATGAAACGCTCTGTTTCACTTTCGCTGACCAGCGCGCCCGTTTCCAGGTACTCGGTACTTTGGCCGCTTGACAGGTCCCAGCAGTTGATACAACTGCGCATTTCAGCCGATATATGGGTGAACGCCTGCTTGATTCCGCGCTGCGTAATCAGCGATCCAAAATACTGGCCGTTGAACCCGCCCACAAAACCCATCGCGGTCACAGTCTCGCCCAGCTGCGCGGCCACACGGGACACGTTCATCCCCTTGCCGCCCGCGCTGTTGCGTACTTCCCTGACGCGCATGACGGTATTGAGGGTGTTCTTGTCAAGAAGGTACAGCTTGTCCACCGAGGGATTGAGCGTCACCGTCAGAATCATATGATCACTCACTCATTCACCAGCATGATCTTCCCGTGTACCTGCGAAGGGTCAGCGTACAGGGCAAATGCTTCAGCGGCACGGCTCATGGGGTAGGTCCGGAAAATGAAGGCAGGGTCAAACTTCAGACCGCCTGTCGCAAAGTAATGCGCTGTCAGGTTCCATTCCTCGCCCGGAAAAGGCGCGGAGTAGCTCATCCAGCTGCCAGTCAGGCGGAACTCTTTGCGGTTCATGTTCTCCCACTGGCGGGGGCTGAACGTTAAGTCCGTATGCGGCGTGCCGATAAAGCAGACCCGCGCTTTGTTTGCGGCAATCTCAAACGCCAGTCGCATCGTCACAGGGTTGCCCGCCGTCTCAAACACATAGTCGAAGCCCGCGCCTTCGGTCAGCACCAGGGCTTGGGACATAAAGTCGGGGCCCAGCGTGTTGACGGTTTCATCAGCGCCCATCCTTTCGGCCAATGCAAGCCTTCCGTCGTCAATATCCATCGCGACCAGTTTTTTGGCCCCGAATATTCTCGCCCACTGCGCAGTGAAGATCCCGATGGTACCGCAGCCGAGCACCGCGACGGTTCCCCCGCCGCGGTAACCCCCTTGACGAAGGCCATGCAGCGCGACGGTGGAAGGTTCAAACATAGCCGCCTGCTCATAGGGGATGCTCCGGTCGTACCTGACGGCATTTCGTGCCGGCAGTACGACATAATCCGCGAAACTGCCCTGCTCGCGGCTGCCGATAAAGCTGTAGTGTTTGCACAAGGCATAGTTGCCCCGCATGCAATCGCCGCAGTGCATACATGGTATCAGCGGCGCGCCGCTCACCGTATCCCCAATACCCAAGCCCGTCACGCCCTCGCCGATCTCCACCACATCGCCTGAAAACTCGTGTCCAAGAACCACCGGGTAAAAATGCGCCCCATGATGCAGTACGCGGGGCACGTCGCTGCCGCAGATGCCTGCCGCCCGAACGCGTACCTTGACC
>CAZJCB010000003.1:0-29211 GCA_964544245.1 uncultured Christensenella sp. | reverse complement strand
ACGGCGTACAGCCAGCCGATGGAAGGCAGGTCCCACAGGGCCAGCGCGAGCACGATCACGACGGCGAAGGCCGCGTGAATGACGCAGGCGGTCTGGACCGTGATCCTCACCCGGTCAAAGGACGCCTCCCTGTATGCGAGGAAGGAGCTGACCGCGTACCCGAGGAGGGACGTGCCGAAGAGCCTGAACACCTGGGGCACCCTGTTGGACAGGCAGCCTGTCCAGTCTCCCCACTGCACGGGGATGAGCAGATAGATGAGCGAGAATACGGTTAATGAGACGGCATGCGCCAGCAGCGTCAGGCGCAGGGGCCTGGGCGTCTGTCTTTCCCCCATGTCGCTTTCCCTCCTTCATCAGCAGGTCGATTCAGTTCTTTTCCGGCGCGGACGCCCCGGGTCCTTTTCTGTACCCGAAGCATCGGCCGTTCACTTCCGCTGCAGCAGCCAGTCCAGCGGCAGGAGGTGGTCTTCCAGGAAATCGCACAGGGAGAAGGGGTCCGCGCCTGTCAGCGTCACGCCCCCGGGCAGGGTGATGCTCATCAGCCCTCCGCAGGCCCTGAACGCCGAGCGGCCGATGGAAGACACGTTTGGCAGAGCGATCTGCGGCAGGCTGCCACAGGACTCAAAGGCATGGGCGCCGATGTGCGTGACGTGCTCCAGCAGGTTGCCCGCCATGCCCAGCGGGCCGATGGCGCTGTCCAGGCCGGGAAGCTGCGCGGAGCCCTGCACGATGATGTCCGTCAGCATCCCGCAGCCCTTGAAGGTTTCCCGGCCGATTTCAGTGACCAGGCCGGTGATGGTGACGCTTTGCAGGCTTTCGCAGCCCTGAAGCAGGCTGTCCGACAGCCAGGACACTCCCTCCCCGATCACGACGCCCGCCAGGTCCCGGCAGTCCTGGAGCGCGCCGGTGCCGATGGCTTTCACCGTCCTGGGGATGTCGCAGAAGACCAGCCCGCTGAACTGGAAAGCGTACTCCTCGATGCTGCTGACGCTTTCGGGTATGGTGACTTCGGTCAGGTTCCTGCAGCCCTGGAAAGCTTTTTCACCGATCGTGAGGACGCTGTCCGGGATGACAAGATGCGCCAGGCTTTCGCAGCCCCGGAACATCCCGTCGCCGATTTCCGTCAGGCTGTCCTGCAGCACGGCTTCCGCAAGACTGGCGCAGTCCTGGAATACGGAATCGCCGATCTGCTTGAGCGTATAGGGCAGATCGACAAACACGACGCCGGACGCCTTGAACGCCATGTCGCCGATTTCGGCCACGCTGTCCGGGAAGGAGACCTCCCTCAGCCCGGAACAGGCCTCGAACGCGCTTTTCCCGATGCTGGCGACGCCCTCGGGGATGGTGACGGTGACGATCTCCTCAAGGCCGCGGAAGGCCCTGGCGCCGACCGCGGTGACAGGATGCCCGTCCAGTGTGTCCGGAATCGTGATGTCCGCGGAGTCCCCCGAGTATTTTGTGATGGCTGCCGTGCCGTCTTCCAACAGCTGGTACGCATAATCACCGCTGCGGAAGGTGTCCGCGGCGGCGCGCGGCAGGCCGGACAACGCCAGCAGGAGCAGCAGCACGGTGACGCATTTCCTGGGCATATTCACCCCTCCTTCTTCGCTTGGTCCAGTCAGTGGTCCGTCGGCGGATCACGCAAGAGCGGCCGCCGTGTCTTTGTTGATTATATTCTTTCCTTGTCCGAAAATAAACAAGCAATCAGATATTTGGATTCCCGCCCACACCGCTGGTAAATGATAAATAAACATCCTGCGGAGTGCCTCGTGTCAAATTGAGCGCATCAGCATCATCTGTGCATTATAGGGTTTGAGTGTGAACATTGACATGAGGCGATGCAGCCTGGTCGAAAATTGAACGATTTTTTCTAACATACAGGTCAACAGCATGGATACCGCAGTCAGAAACACAAGCTGACCGCGGGCTGTCTGCGGACGGCAGACGTCATGTATGCTGAGCAACAGATCTTTGCAGGATGTTTATTTCTCTTCAGGGCGAAGGCTTGCCGGCGGCAACGTCAGGAAAAGCGGTCATGACAGATAACCCCCAGCCCACCTGACACCAGGGATTCTGCTGAATTTGTAAGATTATCCCAGGATGTCCCGCTTGTGAAAAAAGTAATATGTTCCGGAAATCAACAGGGCCGCCAGGCCCCCTGACAGCAGGAGGTAGAGCAGGCGCAGCTCATGCCCGTACATGACCTTCAGGGCGTCAAAATAGAGGAAGGGGCTCAGGAAACTCAGCCACTGGATGCCGCCGCTCAGGTCGATCACCGTCTTGAGGATAAAGGTGCCCAGGATCACCGCGGTGGCGATGCCCGAAGCCCGCGCGGCGTTCTTTGCCCAGGCGCCCAGGAAGAGTCCGATGCTCAGGAACAGGACCTGGATGATCAGCAGGGCCAGGGATACCCAGAGGATGGGGACGTTGAGGGACTCGCCGCCGCTGTTCATCGGGCCCACCGCCGCCATGGAGGTGAGCGAGGTCACCAGGTTATAGAGGACCACATAGGTCAGCGCGGCCAGGACCTTCGCGGTCACGGCCTGGCGGCGCCTGATGGGCTTGACCAGCAGGAAGTCAGCCGTCCTGTCGCGCTCCTCCTTGGCGATGATGCCGGCGCCCAGAAGACAGCTGTGCACGCTGGTCAGCAGGAGGAAGTACAGGTAGAAGACACTGTAGAACACGCCGATGGAGTTCAGGTCCATGCCCGGCTGAATCCCCATGACCTTCATCAGGCCCGCGGGCAGGGCGGAGAACATCTGGTTGATGGATTCCCCTGTCTTTGCGAAGGCGGAGTACTTCATCATGCCGGCAAAGATCAGGAAGACCATCGTGGCCGACCAGACGAGGAAGGACTTCAGATTGGCCTTCAGTTCCCGGCGGTAGATGTTCATTTGGGGCAGCCTCCTTTCCTCACGCGGCATGGAAATCCTTTTTCCGGTAGATCAGGCAGGCCAGGCCGGAAAAGAATACGAACACGGCCAGGTCGATCAGCAGGAATGCCGTGTCATATCCGCGCGAGCTGAGGATGCCGGACCCCTTGAAGTACGCGAAGGGCGTCAGGTAGCTCAGCTTCACGTCCCGGACGGACTCGTTCACCAGTTGGATGATGAAGAAGAAAAAGACGACGCCCAGCGCGATGGGCGTGACGGATTTGATCCGCTGCGCCAGCGCCGCGACCGTCAGGCCGATGCCGACAAAGAACAGCTGGACAAAGAAAGCGGAAAAGCTCAGCAGGGCGTAGACAGCAAAATCCAGGCCCTCCCCGATGACCAGCCTGACCATCAGGATGCCGGCAATGTAGAGGACGACGTTCTGCGCGATGAGGTTGATGAGGATGGCCAGGTATTTGCTCCCGAACACCGCGGTCCGGCGCACCGGCCTGGTCAGGAGGAAATCCACCGCGTGCCTGCGGCCCTCTTCGGACAGCAGCTGGACGCCCAGCTTCATCCCGTAGACCGCGCCGATGAGCACGATATAGCTGCTGATAAAGCTGAAATAGCCCTCGATTTTCGACAGGTCGACGTCGGCGAAGCCAAAGGCGGCCTTGAACTCAGGCGGGAAATTCTGCAGCAGCCGGTTCATCAGCTGGACGTCCGCCCGGAGGGAATTGAAAAAGGCGCCGAACAGGACGACCGTGGCCGCCATGCCGAGGGTGAAATACAGCCAGGACCGGAAGGAGCGCTTCAGTTCCAGGGCCAGCATATTCATGGGCGGCTCACCTCCCTCATTCGTTCCTGGTGTAGTAATGCATGAAGATCTCTTCCAGGTCAGGCTCCTCGATCGTCAGGTTTTTCAGCGTTTCCGTGCTGATGCGCCGGACGATGGCGTTGACGTCCCCGGCGAAGAGGAAACTGGCCTCGCCGTTGTCCGAATGGAAGGCGCTGACACCCGGCTCCTCCGCCAGGCCGTCGGGCACACCCCGGCTGAACTCTATCCGGATCTTCTTGTAGGCCGTGTCGCGCAGCGTGATGATGTCCTCCAGCTTGACGATCCGGCCTTCCTTGATGATCGCCACGCGGGAGCAAAGCTTCTGCACCTCGGGCAGGATGTGCGAGGACAGCAGGACCGTCGCGCCGTTCTTGTTTTCCTGCCGGATCAGCTCAAAAAAAGTCTTCTGCATCAAGGGGTCCAGGCCGCTGGTCGGTTCGTCCAGGATGATCAGGCTGGGCGCGTGCAGCAAGCCCTGGACGATGCCCACCTTTTTCTTGTTGCCATAGCTGAGGTCGTCGATCTTCCGGTTCAGGTCCAGGTCCATGGCTTGGCAGAGCTGCTTCAGCCGCTTCATGTCCCCCCTGCCGTAAAAGGACAGGGAATATTTCAGCAGGTCGCTCACCTTCATGCCGTCGTAGTAGGACACCTCGCTGGGCAGGTAGCCGACTGTCTGCCGGATCTCATGGCCGGATTTCACGCAGTCCTTGCCGAAGACCGTGGCGCTGCCGCCGGTCGGATACAGCAGGCCCAGCATCGTGCGGATCGTCGTGGACTTGCCGGCGCCGTTGGGGCCGATAAAGCCGAAGATCTCGCCCTCCTGCACGTCAAAGCTCACGTCGATGATGCCGCGCGCCTTGCCGTAGTATTTGGTCAGGTTCCTGAGCTGGATGACGTTGTTCACGGGTTGCCCTCCTCGCTGCGGACAGTCGCCGCTCCGGGCGGATGGAATGACCTTCGGTTTACGCCGGGAACAGCGTAGTACGGGCGGCGCGCGCTGTCAATGTCCGGATACCGGGATCATGCCAAGGGCATTTGAAAAGCGCCGGTTTTCGTCAAACCGGCGCTTCTTCTGGCAGGGGCAGAAGGATTTGAACCCTCAACAAAGGTTTTGGAGACCCACGTGTTACCATTACACCATGCCCCTACGGCCTGGTCATTATAAGCGCAGGAAACGGGGGATGTCAACCGCAAAATTGGCCCACCTGTCCCTGAAACAGGGCATGAGCATGGATTCCCGGGCATTGACAGGCCCGGGAGGCTGAGGTAACCTGAACCCAATGATCCGGGAGGGCATGATGGCAGGCAGGCCGGTCGCTTTGTTTGATTTTGACGGGACCATGATACCCGGGGACAGCATCTCCGGATTTGTCCGTTTCTGCTGGGAAAAGGGCCATACACCTCTGGTCAGGCTGCTGTCCATCCTTCTGAATACCCTGCTTTGGAAGACTGGATTCGTCACCGTGGAGCGCGTCAAGTCCATGGCGCTGTCGCCGCTGAAGGAGATGGGACCGGCCGCCGCCGAGGCGCTCTGCAGTCAGTTCGCCCTGGAACGGCTCCTTCCGCTCATATATCCCGCCGCGCTGGCCCGCATGCGGCGGCACAGGGAAGAAGGCCATGCCGTCCTCCTGGTGTCCGCCTCTCCCCTGTGCTACCTGAAATACCTGAAGGATGCGCTGCCCGTGGACGGCCTCATCGGCACCCCGACAGACGATGATTACCGCGTCAGAGTCAACGTCGTCCGGGAAGAAAAAAAGCGGCAGGTCCTCCTATGGCTGGAAATCCAGGGGATAGAGCCTGATTGGGAGCGTTCCTCATCCTATGGCGACAGCGCGAACGACCTGCCGATGCTCCTGATGGCCGGTAACCCCCGCCTGGTCAACCCAGGCGGGAAAGTCCGCCGCCTGGCCGGGAAGATCCCCGTGGAACGCTGGGGCACGGACAGGTAACATAAAAGAAAACGGCCGCAAATCGCGGTCGTCTTCCATGTTTCGCTTTGTTCAGCGCTGGCTGGCGTCCTTGATTTTCGCCGCCTTGCCCTGGCGCTGGCGCAGGTAGTACAGTTTCGCGCGGCGCACTTTGCCCGGGCGGACCAGCTCAATGCGGTCCACACGCGGGGAATGCAGCGGGAAAGTACGCTCTACGCCGATGCCGTAGGACACGCGCCGGACGGTAAAGGTTTCCCTGTTGGAGCCGTTGCGCTTGGCGATGACGGTTCCCTCAAAGGCCTGCAGCCGCTCGCGGGTCCCCTCAACGACTTTCACGAAGACGCGCACTGTGTCGCCGACGTTGAAAGGCGTCCGGTCGCTGCGCAGCTGCTGCGCCTCAATGGTCTTGATGATCTCACTCATGGAAGCTTCCTCCTTTTCATCCAGACGTTCTTGTATCTTCCTGAGATACAGAGGACCGCCCGATGTCGCAAAAGTGATAATACCACATCACCGCATGGTGGCGCAAGAGCGAATTTTCAGAATTCCAGCCTGTCAGGGACGGTTCGGCCTCCAGGAGGAGCGCGGACGGGCCAGGATCTCTTTGGTGACCACCGCCTGCACGAGAGCGCTGCGGGTGAACTGCGGAACGATGACCGGACGGGGCTTTTGAGGGGCTGCGGGTTTGACGGGCTGGTACTTTTCATCCGTCTGCTCATTCCAGGAAGGTTCGCCCATCAGGCGCTGGCCTTCCTGCTCACCCAAGGGCTTGCGTTCCGGCGTCTGCTTTTTTTCTTCGCGGGGTTTTGGCGCTGGCTGCGCCGCCGTTCTTACGGCCGGCGCTGTCCGTTTCAAGGTCACAGGCGCAGCCTCCTGGAAGTGCGGGGGCGGGGTGGCCGATGGACGCGCCGCCGGCCTGGCCTGCTCTTCCGTCATGCGTTTGATGAACTTGATCCTTTTACGCAGCCAGGATACTCCGAAAAAGAGGATGAGGAAGAAAAATGGGGTAAATTCAGGCATCAGGCCGCTCCTTTCCGGAAAAATCAGGGAAATTCAAGTTCCTCACTTTGTCGGGCGCTTGTCGTCTTCAGAGGGTTCGTTGGGGTCCGCGGCACGGGCGATCCCGTCGCGCATCTGCGTATCCGCCTTGACGTTCTGCAACTGGTAGTAGTCCATGACGCCCAGTTTGCCGCTGCGCAGGGCTTCCGCCATTGCCAGGGGGACCTGGGCTTCGGCTTCGACCACCTTGGCGCGCATCTCCTGCACCTGCGCCTTCATCTCCTGCTCGCGGGCAACGGCCATGGCCCTGCGTTCCTCGGCGCGGGCCCGCGCGATGCGCAGGTCAGCCTCCGCCTGGTCCATCTGCAGTTGGGCGCCGACGTTGCGCCCGACGTCCACGTCGGCGATGTCGATGGAGAGGATCTCAAACGCGGTGCCCGCGTCAAGGCCCTTGTTCAGCACCGTCCGGCTGATAAGGTCAGGGTTTTCCAGGACCTCCTTGTGCGTCGCTGCGGAGCCGATGGTGGTGACGATGCCCTCGCCGACGCGGGCCATGACCGTTTCCTCGCCTGCGCCGCCGACCAGCTGCTGAATGTTGGTGCGCACGGTCACGCGCGCCTTGGCCCGCAGCTCGATGCCGTCCTTGGCGATGGCCGCAACGGGCGGCGTCTCGATGACCTTGGGGATGACGCTCATCTGCACGGCCTGCAGCACGTCGCGGCCTGCCAGGTCGATCGCGCAGGTCTGTTCAAAAGTCAGCTTGATCTGCGCCTGCTGAGCGGATATCAATGACTTAACGACACGCTCAATGTTGCCGCCGGCCAGGAAATGTTTTTCCAGCTGGTTGACGGTCAGGTTCAGGCCCGCCTTGCTGGAGGTGATCAGGGAGTCCACCAGGCGCTGCGGGGAGATCCGGCGCAGGCGCATGCCGATCAGGGTGAAAATGGTCAGCGGGACGCCGGACGCGCGCGCCCGGATCCACAGGCCGATGGGCACGTAGCGGAAGAACACGACGAACAGCAATACAACGGCTATGACAACGATTCCCAGCATGATTTCCGGCATACCAAAACCTCCTAAGTCTATTCCCCAGATATTCATTTAGCTTTCCGCCTTTTCTACAAGGATCCGCGCGCCTTCCACATGTTTGACGACGACGCGCGCGCCTTTCTGGATGAATTCCCCGGCGCTGACCACGTTGAGCCTGACGCCGTCAAACTCGGCCGTTCCGGCGGGGCGAAGGACCGTCAGCGTATTGCCGGTCCGGCCCAGGTAAGAGCTCAGGTCGTCCACCGCGGCAAAACCTTCCTCACGGGACTGGCCGCCTTTCAGGATGAGCGGGGACCGGGACAGGCGGCCCTTGCTGGCCGACCTCAGCGAAAGCGTGACGGCCAGGCCTCCGACCGCCAGTACGATGACCGCCACCCCCAGGCCCGCGAGCATGCCGTACTCCATCCAGGTGAACACCACACTGGCAACGAGCAGGACAAGGCCTGAGATACCGGGAATGCCGAAGCCGGGCATGAACATTTCCACGACCAGCAGGCCGATCCCCAGTACGGCACAGATGAGAATGGGCAGGTTGTTGACAATGAAATCCATTTGATCCCCCCCTTATGGAACTTAGTATACCACGTTTTACAAGCCGCCAGCGGAATGGGCGGGAAACGGCCCGTGAACTTATTGTGAACGGGGGACTTTGGGGGGCAGTTCCCCCAGCTTGTCACGCACCGCCTGCAGGTCCGCCCAGGCGTCGCGCTTCTTGGACGGGTCGCGCAGCAAGGCCGCAGGGTGGAAGGTCGGCATGATGAAAACCCCTTTTTGCTCGGTCCACTCCCCCCTGCACTGGGTGATCCGTCTGTCCGGCCCCAGGACACACCTCAGCGCGGTAGCCCCCAGCAGGAGGATGACCTGCGGCCTGATGAGCGCGGCCTGCGCCCGAAGGTAGGGCAGACAAGCCTCTGTTTCTTCCGGCTTCGGTACCCGGTTGCCGGGCGGCCGGCACTTGACCGCGTTGGCGATGAAGACTTCTTCCCGCGTAAGCCCGATGGCTTCCAGCATCCGGGTCAGCAGCTGGCCGGCGGCGCCCACGAAGGCCAAGCCCTGCCGGTCTTCCTCCGCCCCCGGCCCTTCCCCGATGAGCATCAGGCGCGCATCCCCGTCCCCCTGTCCCGGCACCTTGTTCAAAGCGCCTTCCGCCAGCGGGCACAGGCGGCAGGCATGGATCCTGCTGTTCAGTTCAGGCCAGGAAACAAGCACGGACGGCCTACCGCAGCCGCGTGTTCAGCAGCGTAAAAGTGGTGGAAATATCGCGCCGGAGCCAGTTCACAAGGCTCAGGATCAGGAGGGTCATCAAGAGGATGACAATAAAGCCCAGGATCACGCCGACAAAATCACTCATCCCCGCCGCGAAGCGCAGCTGGTCTTTCCGGCTCTGGCGTTCCTCATCCCTGAGGGTGAAAAAATCCTGTTCGTCCATATGCTTCGCCTCCCCCCCGCATTCTACAATACCCGCGCCGGCCGCGCAAGAAAATGCGTATTCCCATGGTCGCCTTCCCTGTTCACCGCGCGGTTTTTGCGATATACTGGGCTTGCATTGAACCCTTGAGGAGGACTTTATGGAACGCAAACCCATCCTGGTTGTCATGGCCGCGGGCATCGGCAGCCGCTTTGGCGGATTGAAGCAGATGACCCCCTTCGGCCTGCATGGAGAGAGCCTGATCGACTATTCGCTTTTTGACGCCCTGAGGGCGGGGTTTGAGCGGGTCATCTTTATCGTCAACCGGAAGATCAGGGATGATTTCAGGGAACTGGTCGGCAGGCACGTGGAAGGCCGGATGCGGGTGGAGTACGTCATGCAGGAGCTGGACAATCTCCCCGGCGGCATGACGGTCCCCGAAGGCCGCGCCAAGCCCTGGGGGACGGCACACGCCATCCTGTGCTGCAAGGACGCGGTCGACGCGCCGTTCTGCGCGCTCAACGGGGACGATTTCTACGGGCTGGACGCCATGCGTCAAATCTACGGCTTCCTCAATGCGGGCCCGAAGGAAACGGAGTTCGCGATGGCGGGCTTCCAGCTGCACAACACGCTGTCCGACGCCGGCTATGTGTCCCGCGGGGAATGCAAGGTGAACGCGGACGGCTTCCTGGACAGCATCGTCGAGCGGCTGCACATCATCCCCACCATCGACGGCCCGATGTACACCCTGGACGGGGAGACCTACACACGGTTGCCCAAAGATACCGTGGTTTCCATGAACATGTGGGGATTCACCCCTTTCCTCATCCGGGAGATCGAAGCCAGGTTCCCCGTGTTTTACGATGAAGCGATCCGGACCAACCCGCTGAAGGCGGAGTTTTACCTGCCCAACCTGGTCGGGGACCTGCTGAAGGACAAAAAGGCGAGCGTCAGGGTGCTCACTTCCAGGGACAGGTGGTTTGGCGTCACCAACGCGTCCGACCGTCCGATGGTCGAAGAGGCGTTGAAAGACCTGACCCGCAGGGGCGAATACCCCGACGGGCTCTGGAAATAGGAGCAGGAAGGCAGAAAAGCCGCCCGAAGGCGGCTTTTCCTTATTGGCTGCGCGATTTATGCCGGCAGAGCCTGGATCGCGATGCCGATCAGGCCGGGGCCGGTGTGCACGCTCAGCGCCGGGCTGACGTCGGTGCTGATGAACTGCTCGCAATGGGGCAGCTTTTGTTTCAATTCTTCCAAAACCCTGGCGGCCTCCGCCTTGGCGCTGCCGTGCGCGACACCGACTACAAACTTGAGGTGCCGGCCCGCGTCGGCGACGACCAGGGAGACGGCCTTGGCCAGGGCGTGGGCGTTGCCGCGCGCCTTGGCGACCGTCTCGTAAATGCCGTCGGCGTTGCAGCTGATGACAGGCCTGAGCTTGAGCACCGTGCCCAGGAGCGCCGACACCTTGCCGATGCGTCCGCCCTTTGCCAGATACTCCAGGGTGTCCAGGACAAAATAGATTTTCGACTCCCTGATGCTCACTTCCAGCTTTTCCAGAATTTCCGGAAGCCCCATCCCGTCCCGGAGCAGCCGGGCCGCCAGCATGGCCTGCTGCCCCGCGCCGATGCCGATGTTTTTCGTGTCGACCATGTGAAAGGGCAGCTTCCCGTATTCCTCCGCCAGCACGCGCAGCAGGTTGTGAGTGCCGGAAAGGCCTGAGGATATGGTGATGATCAGCACCTTTTCGTAGCCTTCCGCCGTCATGCGGCTGAACAGGCCGTTGACATAGCCCGTATCCGGCAGGGAGGTGCGCGGAACCTCCTGTTCCAGGCGGGCATAGATCTCGTCCGGCGTGATGTCCACCCGGTCGTCGTATTCGCGGTCTTTGTAGATGATTTTCAGCGGAGCGACAAAAATGGCATGTTCCTTGACAAAATCCGGCGGTACGTCAGTGCCTGAGTCCACCAGGATCGCGATCTTTTCCTGTTTCATACATTCCTCCGGTTCAGAATGGGAACATTATGGACATATCAGAACAATCTGTCAACCTGCCCCTCTTCTCCGGTTTCACCGCTCCGCGGCGGAAAAGCGTCCATGAAGCCGGTCTCCCAACCTTTTTCGTCCTGGACGTAACTGAGCACTGATGAAAGTTCGACCCTGGAGGAAGAGGCGATGATGTTGTCCACCACGTTGGGCAGCTCTTTTTCCAGTTCCGCGATCAGGCGCTTGACCCTGGCCCGCTTGCCGCCGTCATTGGACCGGGTGACACGGCAGGCGCAGGTGATGGTCTGGATGCCTGTGGACGTGAGCCAGGTCTTGACGGCCTTTTCCCGGACCAGGTACAGCGGCCTGACAAGTTCCATGCCCGTATAGTTTTCGCTCCTCAGCCTGGGCAGCATGGCCCTGAACTGGCCGCCGTAGAGGATGCTCAGCAGGATGGTTTCCGCCGCGTCATCCCTGTGGTGCCCCAGCGCGATCTTGTTGCAGCCGCGCAGCGCGGCCTCTTTGTACAGGTGACCCCGCCGCATGGCCGCGCACACGTGGCAGGGGGAATTCGCCACCCCGTCCACGATGGAATAGATGTCTGTCCGGAACACGTCCGGTGCGATCCCCAGCCTGGCGGCGGCCGCCAACATCAGTTCCCTGTTCTCCGGGCTGTAGCCTGGATCCATGCACAGGTAGACCAGTTCAAAGGGGACTTTGCTGTATTTTTTCAACGTCTGCATGCACTTGGCCATCAGCAGGGAATCCTTGCCGCCGGATAGGCACACCGCGATGCGGTCGCCCGGCTGCGCCATCCCATAGTGCTGTACGGCTGAAAGGAAGGGGCTCCAGACCCCCTTGCGGAACCTGGTCGTCAGCTCATATTCCACCGGGTCATGCAGCACTCGTGCGCTCACGCGGGAACCTCCGGAATCCGTCTCGCCGGGCCGTGGCCCGGGTTCCATTATCATGCTATAATCCACGCATCCAGTCAACGAAAGGAACGATAAAGTGCTCAGGAATGTCGAAAAGATCATGCGCGAAGCCGCGCAGATCATGCTGAAAGCCCGCCCCACGTTCATCCAGGCAAAGGAAGGGCACGCCAATTTTGTCACGAAGGCCGACCGGGACACGCAGGCTTTCCTGCAGGAGCGCCTGACCGCCCTGCTGCCGGGCAGCGAGGTCTTCGGGGAGGAAAAGGTCAACGGCGTCCTGGGAGACGGGCCGACCTGGGTGGTGGACCCAATCGACGGGACGCTGAATTATATGCGCGGCCTGGAGCATTCGGCCATCAGCGTCGCCCTGGCCCAGGGCAGGACGATCACCCTCGGCGCGGTCTACAACCCCTACAAGAATGAAATGTTCACGGCAATGGCTGGCGGGGGCGTTTTCCTGAACGGCATCCCCATCCGCTGCTCGGAGACACCCTTTGAGCGCGCGCTGGCCTTTTTCGGTTCCTCTCCCTATGACCCGGCCATGGTCCGCGCGACCTTCCAGGCGGTGCAGGAACTGATGCTCAGGGCGGCGGACATCAGGCGCATGGGTTCCGCGGCGCTTGACCTTGCCTACGTCGCCTGCGGCCGGGCGGAACTCTTTTTTGAATATTCCCTCTCCCCCTGGGACTACGCCGCGGGAAGCCTGCTGGTCAGGGAGGCGGGCGGCGCCTTCCAACTGATGAATATTCCCGGCCCCCTGCTGGACTTCAGCAAGCCGGCGGCGGTGTTCGCGGCCAACCAGCCCTGCCGGGAAACGGCGTATGAAATCGTCCACGCCGCCTACCAGCAGCTAAAGGGAAGCTGAGATGGTCAGGCGCTCATCCCCCCACGTGCACACGCAGTTCTGCGACGGAAGGAACACCGCGGAGGAAATGGCGATCTCCGCGGTGAATAGGGGATTCGTCAGCCTGGGTTTCTCCAGCCACGCCAGGCAGGGCTTTTTCGAGGAATTCCACCTGAATGAGGAGCGGGAAACCGCCTATCTCGCCGAAGTCCGGCGCCTGCGGGAACTATACGCCGGGACGCTGCGCATCTGGAGAGGCATGGAGCGCGACCTGTACTCCAACGCGGACCGCGGCGACTATGAGTACGTCATCGGTTCCGTCCATTTCCTGCCCTGCCCGGACGGAAACATGCTGCCGGTGGACGCCGCGGAAGAAATCGTGCGGGAAGGCATCCGGCAGCACTTCGGCGGGGACGGGATCCGTTTCGCGCAGGCGTACTACGCGCTGCTGGGCGGCTATATCCAAGCCTACAGGCCGGACATCATTGGGCATTTTGACCTGGTCTGTAAAAACAACCGGGACGGCGAACTGTTCAGCACCGAGAACCCCGCCTACGTCAAAGCCGCCACGGAAGCGATGGAAGAGGCGTTCACAGGCTGTCAATTGCTTGAGATCAATACCGGCGCGATGGCGCGTTACGGAGCCGCCTCCCCCTACCCCAGCCTTCCTCTGCTCAAATACTGGAAGGCTCTGGGCGGGGAGGTGATCCTCTCCTCAGACTGCCATGCAGCCAGCCAGATCGACTTTGGCTATGATAAGGCGGTTGAACATATCCGGAGCGCGGGATATAAAAAAGCCGCCATTCTGGGGCGGCAGGACAGCCTGTTTGAGTGGTTCGGGGTGGCGTAAGGAAACAGCAACCAATCAATTTATCAGCACGCTTCGACTTCGCTGGGAAGCAGCGAGCGCCTGTTATCCCCCCATGCCGGTCAGTGGCATCCCCCGGCTCAGCCTGGCCCGGTTCAGGGCGGCCAGGCGCTCCGTGCGCTGCGCGACGCGGTGGGCGGTCATCACACTGCTGCGGTAACGGTCCAGCAGCACACGCACGCCTACCGCGACAGGGATGGCGGGCAGGGCGCCCAGACCGGTGGCCATGACCGCGGCGCCGGCCGCCATGCCGGCCCCCGTCTTGAGCGCGCGGAAGGATGCGTCCTGCGCTGCCGCTTTCTGGGATTTCCGGCCCAAAACGACGGAACCCTGTTCCGTGACCGCGATGACCGCGAACGGCAGCCCCATGCTGAGCGTGCCCAGGGTTTCAGACAGCAGCCCGCTGTCCTCCATCAACCCCAGGCCGACCGTCACCTCATCCATGTGGCTCAGCGCGGTCGTGATCCCGTCCGTGAGCGTGCTGCGATTCCTTTTTCGGTATGACTCCAGCAGTTCCTGATATTTCATTTTACTTCCCAAATGCCCTGATGAGGGCGGTCACTACCCAGGCGGACGCCAGGATGGCCGCCAGCCAAGTTGCCTGCCGCAGGATGCGCATCAGGCTGCTGTCGCCTTTCTGCCGGCGTTCCGCCTTTCGGACCAGTTCGTCCAAGCGCTTTTCCATTCCCGCCAGCTGTTTTTCGAGTGCGCGGAGTCTTTCCGCGGCTTTGTCCTGCTCTTCCCCTTGGAGGCCCAGCGCGGAGCGGATCTTTTCCTGGTCCTCTGAGAGGCCTTCCGCCACGATGACCATCTCGCGGGTAAAGTCTTCGACCAGCCGGGGAAGGTCCTTGCCGGTCAGCGAATCGACTGCGCCGTGGAGAAAATCCATGGACTTGTTGAAGATCCCGGTTTTCTTCAGCTCCTCATCCCCCTGCGGAGGGAGAACCCCGCCCGGGCCAGCCTGTTTTTTGTTTTTGTCCATCAAATCAGCCGGATGCCGCTGGCGGCCTGCTCAGCGCGGTATCTGGCCATCAGCGACTGGATGCGGTTGTAGGGGTTCAGCAGGGCGCTGAGGCTGCGGTCGTGGTTAAGGGTCGCGATCAGGTAGGATACGTACTTGCTCATGTCTGCCTCGACAAACCACTTCGCCGCCTTCAGCTCCGGCGGCCGGTAGGTCAGGTTGGTGGCGACGACGCGGGAGATGACCCCCTGCTGGTACGCCTCCTCAAACTCCGCGATGCCATTGGTGAAAAAGGCGAAGGTCACGATGCAGAAGATCCGCTTTGCCTTGCGCTTTTTCAGTTCCCGCGCGAGGTCCAGCAGGGACTCGCCGGAGGAGAGCATGTCGTCGGCGACGATGATGTCCATCCCTTCGACAGAAGCGCCCAGGTATTCGTGGGAGACGATCGGGTTGCGGCCGCAGACGATCTGCGTATAGTCCCTGCGCTTGTAGAACATGCCCAGTTCCAGCGCCATGACGGAGGAGTAGTAGATGTTGCGCTGGACCGCCCCCTCGTCGGGGCTGACGATCATCATGCTGTCCTTGTCCAGGTGGAGGTCCTTGACGGAGCGCAGAAGCGCCTTGAGCATCTGATAGGTCGGCTGCACATTTTCAAAGCCGCAAAGCGGAACGGCGTTGACCACGCGGGGGTCGTGCGCGTCAAAGGTGATGATGTTGGCGATGCCCATCCGCTCCAGCTCCTGCAGGGCGATCGCGCAGTCCAGGCTTTCGCGCGTGTTGCGCCGGTGCTGCCGGCTTTCGTACAGCATGGGCATGATGACGTTGACGCGTTTCGCCTTGCCGGCAATCGCCGCGATGATACGCTTCAGGTCCTGGTAGTGGTCGTCCGGGGACATGGGAACCTCAAAGTCGTACATCTGATAGCGGACGTTGTAGGCGCAGACATCGATGAGGATGTAAATGTCGTAGCCGCGCACGCTTTCCCTGATGACGCCCTTGCCCTCGCCCGTGCCGAAGCGGGGCGTGGCGATGTCAATCAGGAAGTCTTCCCGGCCTTGGCCAGGGGAGGTGTAGTATTCCTGGTCCTGCAGGTCCTGCAGCTCGTGCCATTTCAGCAGCCAGCGATTTACGTCCTGCCCCATGCCGTCCATGCCGGGCATCGCGATGATGCCAAGGGGACCATAGGGCATATTGTTGAGGTTCTGGTCCCACTCCGAAAGAAAATTGTTCATGGCACATCACCCTCCAGCCGTCTGTCAGTCCATGATAGAAGCAGTCGCACTGCGGCCTGGTCGGTCATTCGCCCGTCACGGGGATCAGCTGCAGCCTGGGATAGCGCGTTTCAACACCGTTCCCGTCCTGGGACACGGCAACGCCGACCATCTGGCCGTAAATGCGGACAGGCTCGTCCACGGAGAGCTCCGGATCCTGATCGGCAATGAGGACAAGCAGGTCTTCAAATCCGCTGTCGGTCTTCCTGAGCGCGAAACGTAAGGTCCAATCGCCATCCGCGTTCTCTTTTCCGGTGATATAGCCCTGGTAAGTCAGTGTCTGCCCGTCATAGGTATCCGGATTCGCGAGCAACTCGGCATATTCCGGGCTGACCGCGGTCTGCAGGGCCATCTCTTCCTGCGCCTGTCTGGACAGATAGCGGGTCGCCTTGAACTGGAACACGCGGTCAGTCAGCCCCTTTTTGGACAGGGTCAGGCGGATGTCATAGGGCCCTTCGGCGGAGGTATCGATGTCAAAAGTGAAGCTGCCGCTTCTGGGCACGTTTTTGCTCTTTTCCGTCCCGTTGACTGACAGCCTGGCGGTAACGCCCGTTTCTGTCGTCTGCCCGGCCAGGAGGAACGCGTCTTCGTAGATTTCAGGCGGAGGCGTGGCGATGATCTGCGCGGGCAGCAAGCCCTTCTGGTAGAGAATGTTGTAGGCCTTGCTGAAATCTTCCAGGCCTTCGGATTCCACCGTGAGCGTCATCAGGTAAACGTCCTCGCCCGGCATTTCGACAGGGAGGGTGTATGCGCCCGCCTTGTTCGCGGTAGCCTGGAACACCTTGGCCTCGCTGGTGGAGAAGGACATCAGCACAGCGGTCAGCGCCGCGTTGGGCTTGGTCTTGCCCTTCATGGTGAAGCCGGGCTGGCCGGTCTCTACCGGCGCGGTCGCGGTTTCCTCCAGCGTGATGGGCAGTTCCGGCACCGGAAGGATCCTGCTGAAGGCAAAGGTGTCAAACACCTTGTTCAGTGCGGTATTGTCGGCGGGTTTGAGCTGGCGCCCGAACACCTGCATGTCCACCGTGATGGTATAGCCGTTTCGGATGGTCCTTCGCTGGTAGCCCCGGTGCACCAGGTCGCCTCCCTGGCGGTAGGCATAACGCAGCTGCAGGAACCGGCCGGCGCCCGGAAAGTTTTTCCATGAGACCGCGTCGTAGCGGTAGCCCAGCACCGTGTACGCGCCGTCATTGCCATGGGACAGCCGGTATTTTCCGCGGGTATCGGAGCTTTGCTCATTGATGTCAAACAGGCGCTTGGCATCCACGTCCTGAAGCGCCGTGATGACCAGCACCCTGTCATTCTGGAGGTCGTGGGCCTGCAGCAGGATGCCGCGCGCGGCAAAATCAGCCGCCCAGGCATCCACCGTGCCGCCGCGGGCCTGGATGAACGCCCCGTTCTCCTTGAGGTTTTCCGGCGTCAATACCGTCTGGTAAACGCCTTCGGGCAGCTGCACCCCGGCCATGACGGCGGGAAAGTCGTAGGCCTCAGCCATCGCCTGAATGCCGGGCAAGAGCATGAGGATGGTCAGCGCCAGGATGAGAAAGGGCCTCTTGCGCATGTCTTGCCTCCTTCATCGTCACCCTGATATTAGCATAACCGGCGCTCCGCTTCAACTGCGCAAGCCGAGGCGAAGGCATGCCGGATGGCGAAATCTACTTTCTTTTCCATGGTTTTCCGCAACGACATGGGCGCTTTGACGCGCTGCGGGCCGAAACAGCCATGCGGACGACAAAAAGCGTACATTTCCCCTTGCGAAACAGAAAATGTTACGGAATTTATGGTAGAATAACCTGAAGCGAAAACGAGGTGAGAAAGATGGAAAAGGCCAAACGGAGCGAGAGGCTGATCGCGATGACCAGGCTGCTGTGCTTAAGCCCCAACCAGGTCATTCCCTACGGCGTGTTCTGCGACAGGTTTGAGGCAGCCAAGTCCTCCATCAGCGAGGACATGGCGCTGATCCAAAAGGTGTTCGAAGACAGCCGGCTGGGCGAGGTCCAGACGGTGACGGGCGCCGCGGGCGGCGCTCGCTTCCGGCCTGTGATATCCTGGGATGAGGCATACGCCACGATGGACACGGTCGCCCAGGCGCTGAACACGCCCGACCGCGCCCTGCCGGGCGGATACATCTACCTGTCGGACCTGCTGGCCGACCCGGCGCTCACCCGCAGGATGGGCGCCATCATGGCCGCGCCCTGCTACCCCCTGGACGTCGATTTTGTCCTGACGATGGAAACCAAGGGAATCCCCGTCGCCATGATGGCGGCGGACGCCCTGAACGTTCCCCTGGTCATCGCGCGGCGCAGCAGCAAGGTGTACGAGGGCAGCGCGTTCAATATCAATTACCCTGACGGCAAGGGCGGCATTGAGACCATGTCCCTCTCTCGCCGCGCGGTCAGGGAAGGGCAGCGCGCGCTGATCGTGGACGATTTCATGCGCCACGGCGGCACCGCGCTGGGCATGATCGCCCTGATGAAAGAGTTCAGGACCGAAGTGGCCGCGCTGGCCTTCATGCTCGCGCAGGAACGCGGCGCGCCGCTGACCAGCCTGCCCGAGTGGCCGCTGATGACTTTTACGGGTGACGGAATCAACGCGCCTATCCAGGTGAAGCCCGCGGTGTGGCTGAAGACGCAGAGGGAACAGGAGAGATGAGGGCCCTTGTCGGCTTGGGCAACCCCGGTCCCGAATATGAGCTGACCCGGCACAATGTCGGTTTCCTGGCGCTGGACAACGTTGCCGCCTCCCTCGGTTTCTCTTCCCCCAAGCGCCAGCTGAAGGGAATCCTGTACGAGGGGAGACTTCGCGGTGAGCGCCTTGCGCTGTTCAAGCCGGCTACCTATATGAACCTCTCGGGCGAAGCGCTGGTCGCCCTGATGCAGTGGTACAAGATGGAGCCGGAGGCCATCATGGTGTTCTCCGACGACATCGACTTGCCTCCCGGCGTGATGCGCATCCGCGCGAAAGGCGGTGCGGGCACGCACAATGGCTGGCGCAGCATCCTGCAGGAAACGGGCAGCGGGGATTTTCCCCGCGCGCGCATCGGCGTGGGCGCCCCGCCCGCCGGATGGGAACTCAGGGACTGGGTGCTGTCCCGCTGGGACATGGACAGCCAGGCGGACGAAATCCGGGAATCGATTGCGCTGGCGGCGAAAGCCGGCATCAGTTTTATTGAAAACGGTATCCAGCTGACCATGAACCTCTACAACACCAAGAGCCGGCAGAAAAAAGCAGAAAGCGGACAGGGAGACGGGGATGCGGACTGAACTGCTCCAACAGATCCTGAGCCCCCCTGCCTGGCCGGACGTCAACAGCCTGATTTGCGCAAAGCGGCACGCTGCGCTGTATGACATGACGCCGCAGCAGCGGCTGCTGACCGCGTTCGCGCTCTCGCAGGAGCGGCCGGTCGTCCTCCTGATGCCCCATGAGCGCGCCGCGCGGCAGGCGGCGGAGGACCTTGCGCTGTTTCAGAGCGCCGGCATCGCCTATCTGCCGGTAAAGGAACTCCGCTTCCTGCGCGCGGTCACCAGCCGGGAAGACGACTGGCAGCGCCTGCGCACCCTGGACCAGATCCTTTCCGGCGGGGCCAGGCTGCTCATCGCGTCTATAGAAGCCCTGCAGGTGTCGATGCCCCCGCCGGACTGGTTTAATAACGCCACCTTTGCCATCAGGCCCGGGGACAGCCACCAGACGACCGAATTGGCCGCGAGGCTCGCCGGCATCGGGTATGAGCGGGTCGACCTGGTGGAGGGCAAGGGGCAGTTTGCCCTGCGCGGGGACATCCTGGACGTTTATCCCCCCGGGCTGGACCATCCGGCGCGAATCGAGTTCTTTGACGTGCAGGTGGATACGGTTAGAGCCTTTGACCCTTTGAGCCAGCGGAGCGTCGCCCCGCTGGAGGAGGTACGGATCACCCCCGCCGCGGAACTTTCCATTCCGCCCGCAGAGAGGGAAGGCGTCCGAGGGCGCATCCAGGCCGCGCTGGACGCGGCCTTGGGCGGTCCGGAGGGCGGAAGGGCCGCTTCCGGCTCTGTCCACTTCGCAGAGGATGCCCCGGTTCCGGACCTTGACCTGCTGATGGACACCGGCCGGTTTGACGACGCGCACATGTGGGCCCACTTCCTGTCAGAACCGAACGCCACGCTGCTGGACTGGATGGCAGGCGCGCTGGTCATCCTGGACACCCCGGACCGCGCGATGCAGCGCCTGGAGGAAAATGGGCGCGGGTACGCCGAGATGCTGGCCGTCGCGATCGAGTCACATCTGGGGCATCCCGCGCAGGAAGGCCTGCTGCGCACACGGGACGAGGTGCTGGCGCTGCTGGCCAGGGAGGCGGTGCTGACCGTCCAGGAACTGCTGCGGGGCATGGGCGGGCTGAGCCCGGAGGCCAGTTTCCGCATGGCAGGCCGCCGCCTGGAGTCCTACCGCGGCAGGCTGCAGGACCTGGCGGGCGACCTGCAAGGATGGCGCGGCCAGGGCTTCACCGCCGCCCTGTTTACCGGCGGGCAGGCGCGCAGCGAGCGGCTGGCCGCGGCGCTGGCCGCCCAGGGCGTGGACACGGGCCCGGAGCGGGGCACAGCGGCGGGAGATGCCGGAAACATCCTCATCCTGTCTGGCGGGCTGGCGGAAGGCTTCCTGCTGGAGGAAGCGAAACTGGTCCTCATCTCGCCGGCGGAGCTGTTCGGCAGCGCCAAAGGAAAGGTTCGCGCGGCCAGGACAGCCGGGCAGCGCATCGAAGCCTTCACCGACCTGGCGGTCGGCGACTACGTGGTGCATGAGCACCACGGCATCGGCGTCTACCGGGGAACGGTCCGGCTGCAGTCGGAAGGCGTCTGGCGGGATTACCTGTTCATCCAGTACCGGGGAAGCGACAAACTCTACGTGCCGACCGACCAGTTTGACAGGGTCCAGAAATACATCGGAAGCCCGGACAGTGAACCGCAGCTCAACGACCTGGGCAGCAACGCCTGGTCCAAGCAGAAAGCCAAGGTCAGGGCCGGGCTCAAGCAGCTGGCCTTTGACCTGGTCAAGCTGTATGCCAGCAGGCAGGCGACCCCGGGGTACGCCTTCGAGCCCCTGGAGCCATTTGAGGGCCAGTTCGCCGACGGGTTTGAATATGAGCTCACCCGGGACCAGGAGCAGGCTGTGGAAGAAGTGCTGAACGACATGCGCAAGCCGCAGAACATGGACCGGCTCCTGTGCGGGGACGTGGGCTACGGCAAGACGGAGGTCGCCGTGCGCGCCGCGTTCCGGGCGGTGATGAACGGCAGGCAGGTCGCCTTCCTGGCGCCCACCACCATCCTGGTGCAGCAGCACCTGCGAACATTGCTTAGGCGGTTTGACGGGTTCCCGGTCAGGATCGGCTACGTCAGCCGCTTCCAGACACCCAGGGAGAACCGTGAGACGCTGATGCTGGCGGCGCAGGGCGGGATCGACATCCTCCTGGGCACCCACCGCCTCCTGTCCAGGGACGTCCACTTCAAAAACCTGGGGCTGCTGGTCATCGACGAAGAGCAGCGTTTCGGCGTGCGGCACAAGGAACTGATCAAGAACTACAAGACGACCATTGACGTGCTGACCCTCAGCGCGACCCCTATCCCCCGCACGCTGCACATGAGCATGGTGGGTGTACGGGACATGAGCCTGCTGGAAACCCCGCCGGAGGAACGCTTCCCGGTGGCCACCTACGTGGTGGAATACTCCGACGCGCTCATCCGTGATATGATCATCCGCGAAATATCAAGGGAAGGCCAGGTTTTCTTCCTCTACAACCACGTCAGGGACATCGACCGCATGGCCGCCCGCCTGCGCCAGCTGGTGCCGGAGGCGAACTTTGCGGTCGCGCACGGGCAGATGCCCGAGCAGGCGCTGGAAGACGTGATGCTGGACTTCTACAACGGCAAGCACGACGTGCTCCTTTGCAGCACCATCATCGAAAACGGTCTGGATATCCAGAACGCCAACACGCTCATCGTCTACGACGCGGACCGCTTCGGGCTCTCCCAACTCTACCAGCTGCGCGGCCGGGTGGGCCGCGGAAACAAGGCGGCCTTCGCCTTCTTTACCGTGCGTCAGGACAAGATCATCAGCGAAACGGCGGAAAAGCGCCTGGCGGCCATCAAGGAATTCACCGCCTTCGGCGCGGGCTTCCGCATCGCGATGCGGGACCTGGAGATCAGGGGCGCGGGCAATATTTTCGGGCCTGAGCAGTCAGGCCAGGTCACAGCGGTCGGCTATGACATGTACGTCAAGATGATTGAAGAAGCCATCCGCGAGGCGCAGGGCGATTTCGCCTCCATGAGGGACAGCGAGCTGGAAACCCGGGTGGAACTGCACGTCAACGCTTTCCTGCCGGAGGGTTACGTGCGCGGCGAGCCTCAGCGGATCGAGGTCTACAAGCGCATCGCGATGGTGAGGAGCCGGGAGGACGAGGAAGAACTGGTCGCCGACCTGATCGACCGCTTCGGTGAACCTGACGAGCCGGTGGTCAACCTGATCCGGATCTCCCGGCTGCGCGCACTGGCCAACGCCCTGGGCGCCGACCTGGTCAGGCGCGACAGGGACGCCATGGTCCTTCGTTTCAACCCGCTGTACGCCGCTGACCCCGCGAGGCTCTACCAGGCGCTGGTGAAAGCCGGCGGGCGCATGAGCCTTAGCGCGGGCAAACGAACTTCGCTGCTCATCAGGCAGCCCGGGATGGACGAACCGGGTGCTCTGACAGACGGCATCCGGGCCCTGGAAAGCCTGTCGGAGGAGATCAGCCGGATGCCAGCGGGGAACAAGGTCCCGGCAGGCTGATAGCGCAGCCTTACAGCAATTTCTTCTTCCTGAACATGATCAGGATCAGAACGACAATGACCGTGCTCAGCGCGATGACCATGGGATAACCCCAGCGCCAGTCCAGTTCAGGCATATGCCTGAAATTCATGCCGTACCAGCCCACCAGCAGCGTCAGGGGCAGGAACACTGCCGCGATCATCGTAAAAACCTTCATGATGCTGTTCATTTTGTAGTTTAGCGCCGCGTCCAGCATCTCCCGCAGGTGCATCAGGTTCTCGCTCAGTTCCCTGACCCCCTGGACCAGACGCCCCGCTTTTGCGGACAGAACGCGGAAATGGACTGCCGCGCCCCCGTCAAAAAGTCGGTTTTCGTTCTCTTCCAGCTCCGTGCTGATGTCCACTAGCTGCTCGTAATAATTCCGGATCATGGAGAGCTGCCTGCGGTAACCGTAAATCACCCTGTTCAGCCCCTCGTCCGCGCGGCCGTGCACCACCTCGTCCTCAAGCCCCAGCAGCCGCTCTTCGATGGTTTCCAGCATCCTGTTGCCGCCCCTGAGCAGGCGTTCCAGGAAGCGGCAGAACACCCTGGGAACACTGACGTTTGCCGTTTCCTGCGCCATGATGGACCGGAAGGTGGCCAGTTCGCTGCCATCGCCGTCCTGGATGCTGACCAGGCAGAGCAGGTCGCGCCTCAGGATGAACATCACGGTGTCCATCTCGCCGGACAGGTCGTCCACGTTGATGATGTTGATGTAGCCGGCGCTGACGTCTTCATACACGTCCAGGCTGTTGCGGAAGTTTCCGGAACCGGCGGACAGTTCGCCCAGGACGGCCTCCGGAATGCCCAGACGAGCGCGGTGTTCCTTCAGCTTCTCATCACTCAGGTAGACCAGGTTCGCGCCGCCCTGAAGGAACTGCGCTTCGCTGACCGGCACCGCCCCATCCGCTGAAAGGCGGTAAAACAATTGTTCTGGCATGGCACTGCCCCCCCTCGGACCGAAGTGTACACCGCGGGAGACGAAAAATGAAGAGGCGGGCCATTACGCCTGCCCATTGGACCCTTCGGGGCTGTTTACTGCTTGACGGACGCTGTGTTTTTCCTGTCTCCTATGCCCAGGAGGAAATTGACCAGGATGCCCAGGATGGCGGCGCCGGCGATGGCCGGCACGTTCAGGCCGAACATATTGATGTTGCCGCCGAAGCCATAATTGACGCCCAGGCCGAATGTCATGATGACCGCGATGACCGCGATGTTCTTGGAGTCAAACATGCTCACGCCCTTGTCGATCATGATCGCGACGCCCTGCGCCGCGATGGCGCCGAAGAGGTAGATCTCCAGGCCGCCGATGACCGCCTGCGGGATGCCGTAAATCACCTTGGTGAGCGGCGTGAAGCAGGATACAGCCATGGCCAGGATGCCGGCCGCGAACATGACGGGCACGGAGAAGACCTTGGTGATGGCCATGGTGGAGATGTTCTCGCCGTAGTTGGTGCCGGCCGGGCCCCCCACCGCGCCGGAGATCATGTCACAGATGCCGTCGCCGATCAGGTTGCGGTCCAGGAGAGAAGCGATGTCATAGCGCTTCCCCTTTTTCTTCGCCTCGTTGTTGACATAGATGTCCAGCTGGTAGATGTGCGCGGTGGATTCCGGGATGGTCGCGATGGCGATGGGCATGATGGCGGCCACGGCAGCCCAGGAAACCTTGGGCAGGGTAAAGGCAGGGAGGGCGAAGATGCCGCCATCGCCCAGCTTCCAGATGGAGGCGCTCAGCGCGGCGTCCGGGAAGGGGCGGAAGAAATTCCCGCCGCCGGCCACGTAGATCAGCGCGGCCGCGGCGCAGCCGGTAAGCGCCCCGAGCAGCAGGGGCAGCTGGCCCATGAAGCCCTTCAGGCGACGGGAATACACCACTGTGGAGAGCAGGGTCACCAGCGAGATGACCCAGACCAGGGAAGACTGCGTCCCGCCGTCCTGGAGCGCCTGGGGCGCCGCATCGCTCATGGCAGCACCGGCAAGGGTAAGGCCGATGATCATCGCGACGGGGCCGGTGACCTGCGCAGGCAGGATCTTTTCCACCTTTTCCCTGCCGCCCCAGCGTACCAGCAAACCTGCTATCACGGAGATGATGCCGGAGGCGATGATGCCGAACTGGGCTTTGCTGATCAAGTCAGCCGGAAGGATCTTGGTAGCCTGGAAGAGCGCGATCTGGTCGCCTGTACCTTCAGCCAGCACCATGCTGCCGATGGCGGCCAGGTAGGCGAAGGAGGAACCGTAGTACATCGGGATCTTGCGGCCGGTAATCAGGATGAAGCACACGGTGGCCAGGCCGGAGGCGAAAATGGTGGTGGAGACCTGGAAACCCGTGATCAGCGCGACTGTTACGGTGGCCGGGAACATCACGATGACTTGCTGCAGGGCGTACAGGAGCAACTTACCGATTGGCGGCCTCTCATCCGGCAGGTAACTGAAGGTCTTTTCCTGATCTGTCATTTCTTGCTCTCCTTTTGTTTTACTCAGTGCCCAGGCTTAAAAAAAACAGCCCTGCCCGAGCTGCTGTTCCCGTGGTCTGCCGGTTGCTTTGGCCATTTTTTCCTCCGGTCGGAAGCTTCCTGATGCACTTGGCGCAGGATAACATGCCCCGGAAAACTTGTCAAGCATTTTCTGAACTTTATTTTTGTTATTCTGTTTTTCGTTCGTGTTTTACAGATGGGACAATCTCCTTTCCCATCATCAGCCCTGCCCAGGCAACTTTCTTCTTGCCGCATCTGCAGCGCAGGAAAACCCGGACGCGAAATTTCTGGTAAATTTCTTTCTCCGGCATGAGAAAATCGGCTTGACGAAACCTGAATACCGGTTATAATTTGAAACTGTGTTCCAAATTCAGGAGGAATCAGTGAGCGAACGGGGAGACTACAAGACCAGACAGCGCGAGGCGGTGCTGAAGCTCTACGCTTCCCTGCCCGGGCGGCCGCTGACGGCAGGCGAAGCCTATCAGGAACTTACCCGCCTTGGCATGCATATCGGACGGACGACCGTCTACCGCTGCATCGCGATGCTGCACGAAAAGGGTCTCCTGATCGCCTTCAAGGATCAGCAGTCCTCTTCGCCGGTCCGGTATCAACACCGCGGAAGGAACGAACGGCGCATCAGCGTGCGCTGCACCGGCTGCGGTATGATTGCGGCGCTGGCCTGCGACGCCGTCAGCGAATTTGAACAGCACCTCAGCCTGGACCACGGGTTTACGCTCAACCAGGAGGAATGCCTGCTGCCCGGCCTGTGCAGCGATTGCAGAAAAGCCATGAAACCAACGAACCCTGAACCGAAAGGAAACCGATGATGAAGTTCCGCCTCATCCTGGCACTGACGATGCTTCTATCCCTGTCCACAACGGCGTTTCCGGAAGAAAAGCGGCTCGACATCGTCGCCGTCAACTTCCCGGCCTTTGATTTCAGCCGCGTGATCGCAGGCGACCGAGCGGAAGTGCGCATGCTGCTGCCACCCGGGGCGGAGGCGCACAGTTACGAGCCCAGCCCCAAAGACATCATCACCATCCAGCAAGCCGACCTGTTGGTGTACAACGGCGGCATCGCGGATTACTGGATGGACGGAGTCCTTGAGGCCCTTGGCTCCCTGGCCCCCGAAGCGTTTAAAATGATGGACAGCGTGACGGCCGTGGAAGAGGAACTGGCTGAAGGCATGGAAGACGTGCCCCACGGCCGCGGGGAGGGAGATGCACATGAGGGGGATACTGATGCCCGCGACCTGGACGAACACGTCTGGACCTCTCCGCACAACGCGGCACTGATCGCAAAGGGCATTGCGGAAAAACTTTCAGAACTGGACCCCGCAGGGCGCGGCGCTTATGAAGCGCGGCTGAAGGCATACACCATTGAATTGGACAGCCTGGACCTGGCGTTCCGCGAACTGGTCAGCGGGAGCAAGCGAAGGACCATCGTGTTGGGCGACCGATTCCCGATGCGCTATTTCACGATGGAATACGGCCTCTCCTACTACGCCGCCTTCCCCGGCTGCAGCGCGCAGACTGAGCCCAGCGCGAGGACGCTGGCCTTCCTGATGAACAAAATACGTGAGGAAGGGATCCCCGTGGTGTTCTACATTGAATTCAACAGCGGGAGATCCGCCGGCGTCATCGCGGCGGAAACCGGCGCGAAGCCTCTGTTGCTGCACTCCGCCCACAACGTCACCCTTGAGGAACTCGAAGCCGGGGTGAGTTACCTGTCCCTGATGCGGGGCAACATCCAGGCATTGCGGGAGGCGCTGAACTAGATGCCGCTGATCACAGCCCGGGACGCCGCCTTTGCCTATGACGGCCAAATCGTCCTGTCCGAGGTCACCTTTACGGTGAACCCGGGCGACTACCTGTGCATCGTCGGGGAGAATGGTTCCGGGAAAAGTACCCTGATGAAAGGCCTGCTCAAACTCGTACCGCCGGTTCGGGGGGAAATCCGCCTGGGCGAAGGGCTGGCGCAGGACGAAGTCGGCTATCTACCCCAGCAGACGATGGCCCAGCGCGATTTCCCTGCCTCAGTCCGGGAAGTGGTGGAGTCCGGCATCCGCGGCAAGCGGCTTTTCCTGACAAAGGAGGACAAGAAGCGTGCCCGGGAAATGCTCGATCTGCTGGAAGCCGGGCCCCTGGCGGACCGAAGTTTCATGGAACTCTCCGGCGGGCAGAAGCAGCGGGTGCTGCTGGCACGGGCGCTTTGCGCGACCAGGAAACTGCTCCTGATGGACGAGCCGACCGCTGGACTGGACCCCGTCGTGGCCAGGGAACTCTACAAGACCATTGAGAAGATCAACCGCGAGCAGGGCATCGCCGTCATCATGATCTCCCACGACGTACAGACGGCCGCGCTGTACTCCACCCACATCCTTCACCTGCAGCAGACGCCCCTCTATTTCGGGACGGCCGCGGAATACCTGAATACCTTCCAGGGCAGGAAGTTCGCGGGAGGCGTCTGGGATGTTTGACTGGCTGACAGAAATGCTGTCCTTCTCTTTCATGACGCGCGCCATGCTTGTCGGGCTGGTCACAGCGCTTTGCGCGGCACTGCTGGGGGTCAGCCTGGTGCTGAAACGGTATTCGATGATCGGCGACGGCCTGTCCCACGTCGGGTTTGGCGCCCTGGCGGTCGCGATGGCACTTGGCGCCGCACCCCTGTCCTTCACCATACCGGTCGTCATCGCGGCGGCCCTCATCCTGCTGCGCCTGAGCGAAAACAGCAGGATCAAGGGCGACGCCGCCATCGGAATGATCGCCACCAGCTCCCTGGCGGTCGGCGTGACGGTGCTGTCCCTCTCCAGGGGCATCAACGCCGACATCAGCAGTTACCTCTTCGGCAGCATCCTCATCATGTCCCCCTCCGACGTCTGGCTGAGCCTGTGGCTGGGCGGGGCTGTCCTGCTCGTGTTCGTCCTCCTGTACAGGAGGATCTTCACCGTCACCTTTGATGAGAATTTCGCCAGGGCGACCGGCGTAAGGGCAGGTCTGTACAACACGCTCATCGCGGTGCTGACCGCCGTGACCATCGTGCTGGGCATGCGGATGATGGGTGCGATGCTGATTTCCTCCATGGTCATCTTTCCGGCCCTGACCGCCATGCGGCTGTGCAAGAGTTTCCTGTCCGTGACGCTGACCGCAGCCGCGGTGAGCCTGGTCAGTTTCTTTATCGGGATGTCCCTCTCCTACCTGCTGTCCTCCCCGGCCGGCGCCAGCGTGGTGCTGGTAAACGCGGCGTTGTTCCTGCTGTTTTCGGCCATCGGCAAAGTCAGGAAACGGGCCTGAGAAAAATAAATACGGAAGTCAGATTTATACGCTTGTTCAAAGAGAACAAATGTGCTAATATATCGCAGGACCGGGGCGGCGGTGAGTTCTGCTGCCGGGGCCTGGCGGAGGAACCATGAAAGACGCGTTGATCATCAAGGGCGCCCGGGAACATAACCTGAAAAACATTGACCTCGAGCTGCCCCGGAACCAATTGATCGTATTTACAGGCCTGTCGGGCTCCGGCAAGTCGTCCCTGGCTTTTGACACCATCTATGCCGAAGGGCAGCGGCGCTATGTGGAGAGCATGTCCAGCTATGCGCGCCAATTCCTTGGCCAGATGGAAAAGCCGGACGTGGATTACATCGAAGGGCTGTCCCCGGCCATCTCCATCGACCAGAAGTCCTCCGGCCACAACCCCCGTTCCACTGTGGGCACGGTGACTGAGATACACGATTACCTGCGCCTGCTCTACGCACGCATCGGCGTCCCGCACTGCCCGCAGTGCGGAAAGGAAATCCGCCAGCAGACGGTGGACCAGATGGTGGACGCCATCCAGGCGATGCCGGAAGACACAAGGCTCCTGATCCTCGCCCCCGTTGTCCGCGCGCGCAAAGGCGAACATGCCAAACTGCTGGAGGACGCGCGCAAGGCCGGTTTTGTCCGGGTGCTGGTCGACGGCGCGCAGTATGAACTGGAC
>CAZJCB010000002.1:0-36689 GCA_964544245.1 uncultured Christensenella sp. | reverse complement strand
TTGCTGCGTCAGGGAATTTGGACTGGCGATAATTTCGGCTGCTGTAAAACTAGGGCAATTCCGCCTCCATCCTCAGGAAAGACGGGGACCTCAGAAAGGCGTTCATGACCAGCCAGGCCTGTTCCATGCTCATTCCTCCACGGCAGGATTTTATCATGTCCCGGCCATGATGAACATCCTGGCGGGGACAAAAACGCTGGCAGCTGCTCCGTCCCGATATTGTTATCGCTTTTCCATCCGATTTGTGCTATACTGCCCCCATTCTGAATAGGGAGGGTTCGCGGTGGAGGTACTCATTCTAGCCAATGATTTTACCTGGTATGAGGCCCTGATCCGGCTGATTGCCGCAGTGACGGTCGGCTGTGTTATCGGGATTGAGCGTGAATATAAAAACAGGCCGGCCGGGATGCGGACGCACAGCCTGGTCTGCCTTGGCGCGGCGCTGGTGGCTGTGCTGGAATGCCTGATGGTCGGCTCAGTGCTCAACGCCGATATGGAAGGGCCGGTTTCACTCACCATGGGCCGTATCTCAGCACAGGTCATCAGCGGCATCGGCTTTCTTGGCGCGGGCACCATTTTTATCGCCCAGAAGAAGATTACCGGCCTCACCACAGCCGCCAGTCTGTGGAACGTCGCCTGCCTGGGCCTGCTCATCGGTTTTGGGTACTATTGGCTGGCGCTGATCATCTGCGGGTTCATCATGTTGGTGCTGGTCGGCCTGCAGCGCCTCATCCGCGTGAACACGGTCAAGCGCGTCGAGATCCGCTTTACAAACCGCCCAGTCACCTTGCCTTACATCAATGATTACATCCAGAAGAACAACATCAAGGTACTGGACATTGACTTTCACATTGAACACATTCCTTCAGCTGACAAGCCGGAAGAGAACGTGTATACGAACCTCTATACCCTCCACCTTCCGTCCAATCTCCATTTTTCCGACATGGTCGGCCAGCTGTCGGAAAATGTCGATATCCAGACGGTTCGCACCAGGAATGTATAAGCTCAGCAATTATAAAGAAAACGCAGGGTATGGCATGCTTTTTGCCTGCTGTTCCTTTTACATGTAAAGTGTATTCCCGCCGATGAATTCGCGGAGGATGCTCAGCGGGGGGATCTCATTGAATATTTCTTCCGGCACCGGCAGCATATAGTTCAGAATTTTCAGGATCCGGCTGCACTTGATGTAGTTCGGGTCGTTTTTCGGCACCTGGTTAAGGATGTTGTAGGAAATCGTCTTCAGGATCGGTAGCTCATAGTGGAGCGCTGAATTGAATACAATGTCTGCCTGTTCCTGATAGGGGAAGATCCACTTTTCCTCGCCCCGGCGGACGCTGTCCCACATTGCCAGCGTTTTTTGGGGAGGGGTAGCGCGGAACTGGTAATCCCGAACAACGCGCCGCAGCAGTCTGGCGTCCGTTGTCCGGATGCGGTTGTGCCTGTCCAGGTTCAGGGTGGTCAGCTGGCTGATGTAGATGCGGCACACCAGGCTCCTGTCAAAGGGTTCATGAAGAGCGGGATTCAGCCCGTGGATGCCCTCGATGATCAGCGGGGTGTTCGCGTCAATGCGCATGCTGGCCCATTCCGGAGACCTTTTCTGGGTTGTGAAGTCAAACCTGGGCATCTGGGTCTCCTGCCCGGCCAGGAGGCTTGAGATACAGGAGACCATGAGCGGCACATCCAGCGCGCTGAACGCCTCCAGGTCTGGCTGGCCGTCCGCTTCCAGCGGCAGTTCGTCGCGGTTGAGGTAAAAATCATCCATGGAAATCAGCACGGGGTTCAAACCGCTGACACGCAGGTGGATACCCAGGCGGTTGGCAAAGGTCGTCTTTCCGCTGGAAGAGGGGCCCGAAATAAAGATGGCGCGCGCGCCGCGGTTGATGATGTCTTCAGCGATCTCGGACAGGGATTTGCTGTGGAAAGCTTCATTCACCCGGATAAAGTCGCGGAGTTTATTCTGGGCGATCAGGTCGTTCAGGTTGGCTGCCGTGGCGCAGTTGAGCACCTTGCACCAGTAATTGGACTGCGAAAATACCGCCATATGTTTGGGCAGGCTCACATAATCAGATACCCTGTGAGGATGCTCCCGGTCCGGCAGCAGCAGGACAAAGCCCGGCGCCCGTGGCCGGAGCCCGAAAACTTTGAGCATACCGGTGGAGGGGAGCATCGCGCCGTAAAAGTATTCGGACATTCCCCCGCAGGTATACATATTGAAAAAATCATATGGCCGGTAGGTGAGCAGCCTTGCCTTGTCCTCGTCTCCTTCATCCCTGAAATAAGCGATCGCCTCTTCCTTGCTCCAGCGGCTCAACGTGAATGGAAGGTCTTCCTCAATGATGTCGCGCATGGTCAGTTCCAGCGAGTTCACGTCCGCTGTGTTCAGCCTCAGCCCTTCCATTTCAATGTACACACCCTGTCCGATGGAGTGCTCGATCCGTACCTTGTAGTCCGGGAAAAGCCTGCGCGCGGCGATGAGCAGCACGAAGCGCAGCGAGCGCTCATATATCCGCTTGCCTTCCTCATCAAGGTAGGTGATTGGGAAAAGTTTGGCAGACTCGTACAGCTGCGTGCCAAGTTCCAGCACGGAACCGTTTGAAAAAAATGCGAGGATGTCCCCCGCCTGGCCGGGCAGCATTGTTTCCAGGATTGCCCTGAGTGTTTGGGGCGCTTGAAAGGTCATGCTCTGACCGTTGACTGAGACTCTCATACCGATACTTCCTTCTCTTTCAGCACCGCGACTTTACCAGCCCACTGAAGGTGTTTGGTTTTGACATAGGCGGGACTCTGCTGTTCAGACAGCGCCGTGCGGCGCTTTACACAGGTTCTCCCTTCAATGTTTTTGTCCAGCAGCAGGTCGACAAAAACCAGTCCGTGGTCCGGGCAGTCCGCCAGCGCGCGCCAGGCGTCATCCCGTACCGGCGCGTACCCCTCAGGCAGCGTCATGCTTTTACCGCAAACCGGGCAGTTCGGCTGCCTGGCGGGCCGGCTTGACAGTGCCTGGATGATGGTGGAAAAACGGAGTTCGTCTGCCTTATCGTCCCTGCCGTTCGATTTGGCGGGGGACATTTCGCGGGCAGACTGAGGGTAATTGAGAACTTCCGCGGCATCAGGGAACCGTTGAAACACCAGGGCGGTATAATAAGCGTCGCTGACCGCGCTGTGGAAGGGATGGTCCGTGCTCGCCTCGATGCCTAGCCGCCTCATCGCGTTTTGCAGCCCGGCCCTGTTCTTGCTTTCCCCTTCAATTTTCCCGAAAAGGCGCTGCAAGTCATAGACCGGGGGCATTCCGCGCTCATCTTTGAGGTAGAAGTTCAGGTTCTGCTGGAACACGGAGATATCGTCGCTTCCCCAGGTAGTCAGCGCGACGTCCTCTGCGCACCAAGCGGTAAAGCGTTCAAAGGCTTGCGTAAAGCCCGGCGCGCCATAGAGGTCCTCCTGGGTGATTCCGGTGATGCGGGCAATGCGCGGATGCAGTTTCCTGTAGCAGCCTGGCTGGATAAACTGGTTGAATGAGCCGACCATCCGGCGTTCCCCGTCCAGTTTGACGGCGCCGATCTGGATGATGTCAAACATAAGCTGTTTTCCAACGCGCTGGAACTGCGCGCTGCGGTGGGAGAGGGGCTGGTTCCATTCAAGGTCCATCACGATATAGTGCACTTTACGCTCCGTTACTGGTGAGATTGTACATGGCTCATGGCAGCGCTGTGCCCTGCCAGTGCGCCGGTGGAAAAGGCTATCTGAAGGTTGAATCCGCCGGTCAGCGCGTCCAGGTCCAGGAGTTCGCCGGCGAAGAACAACCCTTTGACAAGGCGGGATTCCATCGTGGACGGGTTAACTTCACGGACTGAAACCCCGCCGCGGGTAATGACCGCCTCAGTGAACGGCCTGTGACGCACGAAATGAAGCGGCAGCCGCTTCATAAAAAAGGCAATGCGTTCCCGCTCAGCAACGCTCAGCTGGCCGGCTTGCCTGGTTCCAGGCAGGCCTGCGATTTCCGGAAAAAGGCTGGCGAGTCTTAAGGGCATATAGGCCGGCAGCAGGCTTTGCAGCATCTTTTTTCCTCCGCTTTTTATATCACCCTCCAGTCTGCGTGACAGGACGGTGTGGTCCAGCGCGGGCTTCAGGTCGATAAACGCTTCGACCCCATCAAGCGGAAGCCCGGCCAGGTAACTGCTCAGCGTCAGCGACAGGGGGCCTGAGATGCCAAAGTGGGTGAACAGCAGTTCTCCCAGTTGATGAAAGCATCCCTTTTTTGGCCATTCAGCGTTCAGGGAAACGTTTTTCAAAGCCAGGCCCTGCAGCGTCTGCGGCCAGGTTTCCTGCGTCTCCAGGCCGGTGAGGGAGGGATGCAGTTCGCTGACCTGATGCCCTGCCGCAGCTGCCATTCGATGGCCGTCTCCGGTTGAACCGGTAAGCGGATAGGAAAGACCTCCGGTCGCCAGCACGACCGCGGCGGCATGGATTTCCTCGCCCGTGGACAGCCTGACCCCCTGGGCCCGGCCATCCTGTATCATTAAAGCTTCCGCCTTGGTTTTCAGCCGGACCGCCTCCCCTGGCAGGCTTTTTGACAGCGCCCGCGTGACATCGGAGGCCTTCTGGCTGGCCGGGAACACCCTCCGTCCTCGCTCGACCACGGTCGGGCATCCCAGCACGTCCAGCCACTCCATGAGTTTTCGGGGGGGGAGGAAGGCGAGCGCCGCAAAAAGGAACCGGGGGTTGCGCGGCACGTTCTCCAGGAACTCCTCGATTTCGCAAAGGTTGCTCAGGTTGCAGCGGCCTTTTCCGGTGATGTAGAGCTTCTTGCCCAGCTTCTCATTGTGGTCCAGCAGCAGCGGGGCGGCGCCTGCGGATTTTGCGAAGTTCGCGGCTGCCATCCCGGCGGGTCCGCCGCCGATGACGATGACGTCAGCCTTTGAGGGCATCTTCAAGCCTGGGGTAATACAGCTTGTTGTTGTCCTGGAATCCTCCGACAAAGGAAACAGTCATATGGCCGGCTTTCAGCAGCTGCTTGTCGGTTCCATCCTCGGGCGGTTCGATCATGGCGCCGTCCTCGATCCAAAAATATCTCTGGCCGCGTGGGTTGACGCGTTCGACATATTCGTCCAGGTAAAAGCTTTGCCCAAGCGGGGCGATTTTTGCGTGTTTCACCTGGTCCCTCGGCAGGCTGGGAGCGTTGAGGTTGCAGAAGGTCAGCCTGGGCATAGGATGCTTGAGGATGTAATCCATGATCAGCAGGGCATGCTCGGCGAGCATGGTGCGCATGTCCTCGTCAGCGCCGGTATCAATGGAGATGGCCATGCTGGGCAGGTACAGCATGGCAGCCTCACGGGCGGCAGCCGCGGTGCCGGAATAGAACAGGTCGGTTCCGGCATTGATGCCGTCGTTGATTCCGGAGAGGCAGAAGTCAAATGGTGTGCAGCTGATCCGCCGCCCGATGCGGACGCAGTCCACGGGTGTCCCGTTGATTGCGTATGCCTCAAAGCCGGGATCCAGATGCCGCTCTGTCACCATCAGGGATTCGCTGATGGTAAGCCGGTGCCCGGTCGCGCTTTGCTGAGTGGCAGGCGCGGCTACCACGACAGAGTGGCCTGCCGACGCGGCCACCCTGGCCAGTGTCAGGATGCCTGGAGCGCTGACCCCGTCGTCATTGGTTATCAATAGGTGCATGTTGTCTCCTTCTGTCCTGGTTCATCTTTGTCTTGAGGGGTTGGATGCTGCTGAACAGGGCGGTGGCGATGGTCAGCGCGAGGGCGATGGCGCCGATTCCGGCGATGGTCTCTACCCCGATGGCAAGGGCAATGGGATAATCATGCCCTGCCAGCGCCATCATGGAACGGTACATGCCAAGGCCGGGCACGGTGGGAATAATGGCGCTGATAAGGAACAAGGTGGTCGTCCGCTGCAGTATGCGCGCGGTCAGTTCGCACAGGATGCCGACCAGGAGGCCGGAAATAAAATAGGCCAGCAGGCCGCCCCCTGTCAGCGTAAAGGCCGCGTAGCCCAGAAGGCCGATGAGCGCTGAAAAGAACAGCGTCGATCTGGGCTGCCGCAGGATCAGACCAAAAAAGCTGGCCGCGGCCATGCAGGCAAGCGCCTGGATCAACCGGTCCAAAGGGCGCCCCCGACCAGCAGCGCGCTGGCCACACCCGCAGAAAGCAGGACTGCGGAAATCAGGGCTTCAGCGCCGCGGGCAAGCCCGGATATCAGGTCTCCGCGCATGGTGTCCCTGATAGCATTGGTCATGGCCAGTCCAGGCAACAGGGGCATGATAACCCCAGTGATGACTGCCTCCTGAGAGCCTGAAAAAAGCCTGAGTGAAGTGATTGAGAGGAACGCCGCGAAAAATCCCAGCAAAAAGGAACGGAGCTGGCCGGGAATGCGCAGGCGGACAAGCGGCTGCTGCGCCAGGTGGGTGAGTGAACCGATCAGCGCGCACAGGATGAAACCAATGACCTTTCCGCCGAACATGACACTGAAAAATGCGGCGGTCATAGCGTATGCCAGGTTCGTCCGCCAGAGCGGGGCAGGGGCTTCGCACCTGATCTTCTGAAGCCTGTCATACGCTTCTCCGGCGCTGATTCCGCCAAACTCCGCTTCCCTGGAGACCGCATTGACGAGGTCGATCCTGTCCAGGCAGATACTGCGGTCCAGCACGCGGAAGACGCGGCTTTCGTTATGGCTGCCGATGGTTGCAGATATGACAAAACCGGTGGGGAAAGCCATGATCTGGACGTCTTTCAAGCCGAACGCCGCACCCATGCGCAGGGCGGTTTCCTCGGCCCTGTAGGTTTCCCCGCTGCTCTCCAGGATTGTCCGGGCGGCAAGCGCTGCGCTGTCCAGTGCTGTCAGGTTTTGTGCGGTCATCCATGGCTCCTTTCAAGCAGGTATCCTAACATATATGAAGGATACCCGGCAAGAAGGCCTCAAGGCGCTTGCGCGTGGGCTCCGCGCGATTTATACTGCTCATGAGGTGGCGCGAATGAATGGAATCAGGCCGGCGGATGCCTTGCCGAACCGGGACCAGTCTCTGCTCAAAATCATAGCGGTTCTCACGATGGTCGTCGACCACGTGGGCGTCATTTTCTTTCCGTCCGAAACGTTCCTCAGGGTCATTGGCCGCATCGCGTTCCCCCTGTTCTGCTGGGGTATCGTAATCGGCCTTGAGCGGACAAGGGATTGGCGGCGGTATGCCCTTCGCCTGCTGGTTCTGGCCGCAGTTACTCAGCCTTTCTATATGCTCGCGCTCAGCCATGACTGGCATGAATTCAACGTGATGGCCACCTTGCTGCTGGGCCTGCTGGGTATTCAGGGGATCCGTGCCAGATGGCATTTCAGCCAGTTCTGGGGTCCTGTGCTTGTCCTGCTGGTTGCGGCGGCTTTCAGGATGGATTACGGCTGGCGGGGCGTGCTGCTGATCATCCTCATGCACCTTGCGCGGGACAGCCGCGGCGGGTTGGCCGCCCTGATGGTTTCTTTCTGTCTGTACTGGGGTGCGGGCGGTTCCGCGATTCCCCGAGGTTTAATCGCCGCGTTGACCGGAACGCCGCTGGCACCCTTCAACCGGTCCATGAGTGAGTTCTTCAGCCTGTTCAAGCTCCAGTCGCTGGCCGTCCTGTCGCTGCCGCTGATGCTGGCCAATACCGACAGCGGCCTGAAGATTCCCAAATGGCTGTCCTACCTGGCTTATCCCGGCCACCTCCTGATACTCTGGCTGGTCAGCCTGCTGTTGTAGGCTGGAATCCCAGGCTGGTTTCCGATACAATGGCACGGATCAAACATCGGAGGGCTTCAATTTGCGCAACCGAACGGCATTCCTCTTGACCCTGCTCCTTGTATGCTCGCTTTCCCTGCCAGCTTTTTCAGTGGAGGGTGGGCAGCGGGAAATGACGATGATGGGCTTTGAAGCGGCTGAGAACAACCGTGTCTGGGCGGACAACCTGTTCTTCAAGCGTATGCAGGAAATCAGCGGGCTGGGCTTCCAGTTCCGCCAGTTCAGCGACCTTGACGATTATTACGCGAAGGTCAAAGGCATGAAGCAGGGAGACCCGGATCTGCCGGATGTCCTGTTCAAGGGCAGGCTGACCCCTGCCCTGACAAAGGATTTATTTGAAGCCGGCGTGCTGATCGACCTTGCGCCTCACCTTCAGGCGCATGCACCGGCCTTTTACGCGCTGATGCAGGGGGATGAGGAGATCCTCAAGGCGGTCACCCTTCCTGGCGGCGAGATTCCGGCGCTTCCCTATATATCGTTATCCCCTGGGCAGAACGCCCTGTGGATCAATCAATCCTGGCTGGATGAACTGAAACTCGGCATGCCGGGCACAATCGATGAGCTTCGCCTGGCATTGGAAGCCTTCGCGTCAAGGGATCCAAACCGCAACGGGCGCAGTGATGAGATCCCCCTGAGTTTCAACGGCCCTTATGACCTGAAATACCTGGGACATGCATGGGGCCTTGTGGCGAATGATTTCAACGTCTTCGTCCGGGACGGCACCGTTCGCTTTATGCCGCTTGAAGACCAGTTCCGGCCATTCATCATATGGCTCAGCGAAGTGTGGCAGGCCGGCCTGCTGGACAGGGACGGCTTCACAACGATCGATTCCCTGCGCCGCCAGACGGACGCGAAGGCTGTCAACAGGTTTGGCGCGTTTTTCGCTCCGATTCCGACCAACCTGGTGCCGGTGGAATGGGCGGGGCAGTATCAGGCAATGCCGCCGATCCCCTATGAAGGCCTTCAGGTATACCGTGCCATCGCCAGCCCTGTGTTTACGGGCGCTTTTGCCCTGACCAGCGCCTGCGATGACATAGCGGCGGCACTTGAGTGGGTCGACTGGCTGTACACGCAGGAGGGGGCAGTTCTTGCCGGCGTCGGGAAGGAAAACGAGGATTATGTGGTAGATGGAGACGGCAGCTGGCGGCTGCTGCAGGAGGGGGCCAGCCAGGCATACCTGTCCGGTGCCATCATCGCCACTGACAATTTTGCCCCGGGCATCTCCAGCGAAGAGTTCCAGCGCCGCTATACCGACCGGATGGTCAGGCAGCTGACGGAGCAGACAGAAAAGGTCGCGGGCTTTTCTGTCAACCCCTTCCCGCCGTTTTCACTCAGCGGGACGGAGGAAGCGGAAATCGCGGCGCTGCAGATGACCATCGGGCGGTATGTGGATGAGTCCGTCGCGCGTTTTGTGCTTGGGGAGTGGGAAACAAGCGAGGAGCAGTTCCTTGCCTTCAGGGAAGAGTTGGACAGGCTGGGGCTTGCGGAGTTCCTCGCGTTCTGGCAGCGGATCAATGACAGGGGGCTGATGGGCAATGGTTTATGAGCATGCAATCAATGCGTTGAAGGGAGAAAAGACGCAGTCCATGCTGGCCGCCCTGTACGGGGACAACAACAGGCCGAAGGAACGCTTCCAGCGGCTTGTCAGACAGCATCAGCAGTCTTTTCACACCGCGGATTCACTGTCCCTGCTGTGCGCGCCGGGGAGAGCCGAATTGGTTGGCAACCACACTGACCACAACCGCGGCATGGTGCTGGCAGCGGCGGTCAATCTGGACATTGCCGCCGCGGCCAGTCTCCGGGAAGACCTGAAAGTAACACTGAAAAGCGATGGCTACGCGCCGATCAGCCTCAGCCTGGAACATTTGCAGCCGGTTGCCTCTGAAGCCGGCAGTTCCGCTGCGCTCATCCGCGGGGTGGCCGCGGGGATGAGGGAAAAAGGCTATGCGATAGGAGGGTTTGACGCGGTCATGAGTTCGGACGTGCTGTCCGGTTCGGGCCTGTCTTCTTCCGCTGCATTTGAGGTGCTCGTCTGCGCCATACTCGACGCGCTGTACAACGGTTTCACACTTGACCCCGTCAGCCGCGCCCAGCTCAGCCAGAAAGCGGAAAACGCCTTTTTCATGAAGCCCAGCGGGCTGATGGACCAGATGGCGTCCTCTTTCGGCGGTATTGTCGCCATAGACTTCAAGGATGACCCGCCTTTGGTTGAGTCCCTGCACTTTTCATTCGCGAAGGCAGGCTACGCGATGACCATCGTCAATACCGGCGGCAGCCATGACGATCTGACGGACGCTTACAGCGCGATCCCCGCTGACATGAAGGCGGCCGCCCGCTCGTTGGGCGTCAGTCTCCTCAGGGAAAGTTCCTATCAGCAACTGCTGAAAGCCCTGCCTCGAGTCCGGCAAGAGGCGGGCGATATGGCGGCGCTGCGCGCGATGCACTATTACCAGGAAAACCAGCGGGTGACTGAGGCGGTTTGTGCGCTGAAGGATAAGGACATCGGGGCTTTTTTTGGCGCCGTGGCGTCTTCGGGGCTGTCGTCCTGGACTCTGCTGCAAAACATCTCTGTCAGCAGCCGCGGACAGCCCATGGCGCTGGCGCTGGCCAGGGCTCAGTCTGCCCTGGGCGGGCGGGGAGCCTGCCGGGTGCATGGCGGGGGATTCGCCGGGACGACCCTGAACTTTGTACCCTTTGATTTGCTGGATGAGTTTACCCTCGGGATGGAAGCGCTGTTTGGTAAAGGTAGCTGCCACGTGCTGGACGTTCGCAAACAGGGCCCCGTCCTCTTGCTGACGGCTTGACGGGTTCAAACTGCCGTGATAAGATAAGGCCAATTGAAAACCAAGTGTCTTCGGGGCGGGGTGAAAGTCCCCACCGGCGGTAAAGCCCGCGAGCCAAGAGGCTGACATGGTGCGATTCCATGGCCGACAGTACAGTCTGGATGAGAGAAGACAGGCAGAAGCCCGTTAGTTCGCCCCGGTAAGTCTCCCGGGGCGTTTATTGATTGGAGGGCAGAATCATGCAGAAAAGGAACAGAACCGTCAACCTGACCTACTCGGCGCTGATGGCAGCGCTGGCCATCATTCTGAGCTACTTCCCGGAAATCCCGCTTGCGTTCTTTGCCCCGTGGCTCAAACTTGATTTCTCCTTTACGCCGCTGTTGCTCCTGGGGTTCTCATGCGGCCCGGCGATGCTCTTTGTTGCCCTGCTGGTCACCAACCTGGTGCATATCCTTGGGGGGACAACCAGCGGCGTCGGCGAGCTGGCGAACTTGATTGTCGGACTTGCATTCCTGATGCCTCCGACATTGATTTACAGGCGAAGGCGGATGCGCAGGTCCGCGCTGGTCGGCATGGGCATCGGCATCGTGCTGATGGTTGCAGCGGGGGTTCTCTCCAACCTGTTTATCCTGCTGCCGACCTTTTTCGGCCCCGCATTTGAAAACGTCATGCAAGGCATGGGCATGAGCCTGGGAGGGTACCTGCTGGGCGCCGTCGTTCCATTCAACCTGATCAAAGGCCTCCTGAACAGCCTGATTGCCTACGCGCTTTACAAACGCCTGTCCATGATGCTCAGGGAAGCTGAACAAGACATTGTCTCACATCACGACGTCAAGGATTGAAACGCTCAGCCTGGGAGAACGCCTGGCCGGCCTGCTCAGGCTGGGGGATGTTTTGCTCCTGACAGGCCCGCTTGGCGCGGGCAAAAGCGAATTCGCCAGGGGTGTCGCCCGCGGCCTCGGGGTTTCGGAACCGGTATCCAGCCCGACATTCACATTGCTGAACGTATATCAGACAGCGGAGGGTCCGCTTCACCACTTTGACTGGTACCGCATTCAGGATGCAGAAGAGATCTATGCCGCCGGACTTGATGAGTATATCGGGGGAGACTGCCTGACCCTGATTGAGTGGCATGAACGTGCGCCGGAACTGCTCCCCGGCGACTGCCTTGAGGTGGTCATGGAGCCGGTTGGTGAAAATGCCCGCCGCGTCAGTTTCATCCGCAGGGGAGGCTTCCGTGCCATGAACCTTAGTGAAAGCCTGAAGAGGAAATCAAGCCATGACCATCCTTGCCCTTGACACATCCGGCCCGTCCTGCAGCGTCGCGGTTTCGCAGGAACAGCAGCTGCTCTATGAGGCGCGTGCGGTAAACAAACTCACCCATTCGCGCAGCCTGATGCCCATGGTTGAGGAGGCGCTGAACAAGTCAGGCAGGGCGCTTGGTGACATCGGACTGATTGCCGCTGTGGTTGGGCCCGGTTCATTCACTGGCGTGCGCATCGGCGTTGCCGCGGCCCAGGGAATCGCGCGCGGCCTGGGCATCCGCTGCGTGCCGGTCAACGCACTGGAGGCGATGGCGCGTAGCGTTTGGGGTCCAGGCGGCGTTGTTTGCACGATCCGTGACGCGCGCGCCGGGCAGGTCTACGGAGCAGCTTTCATGAACGGTACGAGGTTGATACCCGACAGCGCAATGATGCTCGGAGACTTTCTGGACACGGTTTCGCCGCTGGGAACCCCCCTGGTTTTCCTGGGGGACGGGCTGGCGGTTGGCCGCGGCTTGATCACAGACCGGCTGGGGAGCAGGGCTTTGTTTGTTCCCGCTCACCTCGTTTTGCCCGGCGCGGCTTCCGCCGCAGGGATCGCGTTTGAACATATGAACAGCGCGGTGGAGCCCGGGCAGCTTCTTCCCCTGTACCTGCGCGCGCCGCAGGCGGAGCGACTCAGGGCGCAAAAAGATGGAAGGGCTTAGGCTTCGCCGCATGACGTTCGCAGATGCAGCGGACGTGGCGCGCATCGAGGAAGATACCTTCGCGCGTCCCTGGTCGCTGGCGGATTTTCAGTTTGAGATGGCTGAGAACCCTGTCGCCCGGTATTTTGTCGCTGAAAAAGACGGGAAGGTGCTTGGTTTCGCAGGTGCGCACATCATCATGGATGAAGGGCACGTCACCAACGTGGCGATGGTCAGGCAGGCGCGCGGGCAGGGAGTCGGACGCCTGCTGATGAGTTCGCTGATGCAGTACGCCGCCAATCTGGGCGTGCGCTACATGACCCTGGAGGTACGGGCCGGAAACCGTGCCGCCATCGCGCTGTACCGCTCGCTTGGCTTTATACAGGTCAGCGTCCGGAAAAAGTATTATGAGGACAATGGGGAGGATGCCCTGCTGATGGTATGCGACAGGCTGCCCGAAGCCCGGGATGATTTTGTGGAAAGCGGCACCGTGCGGGAATAAACCTAACCTTTCATCACGAGGAATTCACACTCCAGCCGCCCGTTGTAGAGCCTCCGCCGGGTGGCGGCGCGAAGCTTGGCCTGCCGCTCAAAGGCGGGATCGGAGGTGATGGCGCAAAGGGTGGCGCCTGGATGGTTTCCCAGCAGGCGTCCAAGCGCGGCCGCGATGACAGCCGACTTTTTCCGGTCCCCCATCCGTTCGCCGTAAGGCGGGTTGGTAATGAAACAGAGTTCTTTCGCGTTTAGCCTGACATCCCTGAAATCCATCTGCGTGACTTTGACCTGGTCGCGCAGGCCGGCTTGAAGGAGATGCCGTCCGCACAGGTTCAGCGCTTCCGGGTCGATGTCGCTCCCGCTGATTCCCGTGATGTTCTGCGGGCAGTATTGCTCTTCAGCCTCTCTTCGCATGGCCTGGCACGCGTTTCTGTCGCTGATCGCCCAGTCCTCCATTACGAATCGCCGGGCTAGACCGGGAGCCCGGTTCGAGGCCAGAAAGGCGGCCTCTATCAAAAGGGTGCCTGTCCCGCAGCAAGGATCATACAGAACCTGCCCGGGACGCCAGGGAGCCAGGCGCACAAGAGCGGCTGCCAGGGTTTCACGGATAGGCGCCTCCCCGACCCAGGTCCGATATCCCCTCTTGTTCAGCGCTTCGCCGGAGGTGTCCAGTGTCAGGCGCGCGGCATCGTCGTGAATCGTGATGGAAATTGGGTACTTGCTTCCGTTTTCGGGAAACCAGTCCGTCCTGTGCCTGCGCTTGAGGCGCTCCACAATGGCCTTTTTCGTGATGCTCTGGCAGTCGCTCACACTCATCAGTTGGCTTCGCACGCAGTTGCCGCTGACAGGAAACACGGCGTCCCGGGGCAGGTACTCTTCCCAGGGCACGGACAGGACGAAGTCGAACAAAGCCTCAAAGCTCTTGATTTCTTCTTCCTTCAGGACCAGCAGCACCCGGTCTGCGCAGGCTAGCCAGAGGTTGGCCTTGAACGCGCCCGCGATGTCCGCCGTAAATCGCGCGCCGCCCTGCTCTCCTTTGGCGGCAAGCCCAAGATTGTCCAGTTCTTTTTTTACAAGGCCTTCCAGGCCGAAAGCCGCCGTCGCGATAAATTTCATCCGCTCACCTCGGTTTTCAGTATACTCCATCCCGTGTTTTTCCAAAACCCTTGCCCGAGGGGACTAATACTGTGTACAATGCCCCTGGAGGAAATGACATGAAGCGAGTGATATTGATTGTTCTTGATTCCGTCGGAGTCGGCGCCTTGCCGGATGCAGGGGCGTATGGGGACGAAGGCGCGAACACCCTGGGGAATATAGTGAAGGCGGCCGGCCTGCGCCTGCCAAACCTTGAACGGTTGGGCCTTGGCCACATCCGGCAGGCCGGCCTCCCGCCGCATCCGGATGCGGCCGGGCTCAGCGCCAGGCTGAGGGAACGCTCCCCGGGCAAGGATACGACGACTGGGCACTGGGAGATCGCCGGGCTCAGGCTTGCACGGCCATTCCCGACTTTTCCGGATGGGTTCCCGGCTGAGTTCATCAAACGCTATGAGGCGGCAATCGGCACGCGTACTTTGGGCAACAAGCCCGCCAGCGGCACGGCGATCCTGGACGAACTGGGGGAGGAACATATTCGGACAGGGTTCCCCATTATTTATACTTCCGCGGACTCGGTTTTCCAGATAGCTGCCAACGAGACGGTCATTTCAAACGAACGACTGTATGAAATGTGCCGGATTGCCAGGGAAATGCTGACGGATGAGCTTGCTGTGGGCCGCGTCATCGCGCGGCCTTTTGCCGGGCGGGAAGCCGGCGCGTTCAGGCGAACGGCCGCGCGGCGGGATTTTTCCCTTCAGCCGGCCGGGCAGACCGTCCTGGACGGCCTCAAGACCGCCGGGCATGACGTGATCGGCGTCGGGAAAATTGAGGATATTTTCGCGGGGCGGGGCATCACGGAAAGCGACCACGCCGCTGGAAACAAAGCCTGCACGGAGTCAATGTTGAAGTACATGGACCGTGATTTTGACGGCCTGCTGTTTGTCAACCTTGTCGATTTTGACATGGTGCACGGGCACCGCAGGGACCCAGCGAATTATGCGAAAGCGCTGTCGGAGTTTGACGCTGCGGTGCCGGGCGTCCAGGCGAAAATGCGCGGCGGCGACCTGCTGATCATTACGGCGGACCATGGCTGTGATCCCACGTTCCGGGGCACGGACCACACCCGCGAGCACGCTCCGCTTTTGGTCTGGAAGCGTGGCGTAAAGAGGCACCGCCACCTGGGCGACCTGGATACCTTCGCGGACATCGCGGCTGCTGTTTCGGCTTTCTTTGGACTAGAGGAACGATATGGCGCAAGGTCTTTCCTGAGTGAACTGGAGGGATTGTGATGACTGAGTACAAAGACATCAGGAGGGCGGCGAACCTCATTTTGCACAGCTGCGGACCTGCGGACGTCGCCGTCATCCTGGGCAGCGGTCTGGGCGGCTATGAGGAAGGGCTGATGGACCCTGTTGAGATTGGATACGGAGAGATTCCCGGGTTCCCTGTCTCCACCGTATCCGGCCATGCGGGCAAGTTTGTCGTCGGCACCATCAGGGACAAACGGGTGCTGGTGATGTCCGGCAGGTTTCACAGCTATGAAGGCTACAGCATGGACAAGGTCACCCTGCCGGTGCGTGTGATGAGCCTGCTGGGTGTCAAGACGCTGATTGTCACAAATGCCGCCGGCGCAGTCAACGAAAGCTACAGTCCGGGGGACCTGGTGATCATCGATGACTTTATCAACCTCTCCGGACGGAATCCTCTCCGCGGGAAAAATCTGGACCGTTTTGGCCCGCGGTTCCCGGATATGACCTACGCCTTTGACCGCGGGCTGAAGCAGGCGGCCAGGGAGGAGGCGCGCAAGCTTGGGATAGATATCAAAACAGGCGTCTACTGCTGGATGAACGGCCCCTGCTTTGAAACACCGGCCGAAATTCGAATGGCCCGGATTCTGGGTGCCGACCTGGTCGGGATGTCGACTGTCCCGGAGACCATTGTCGCCCGTCACTGCGGGATGCGCGTGCTGGGGATCAGCAGCGTCACCAACATGGCGGCAGGCGTGCTGGACGCGCCGATCAATCATGAGGAAGTGCTGGCGGTCGGCGAAGCGGTCAAAGTACCGTTCCGAAAACTGGTGGATGCCGTCATCGATACGATGCCCGAAGAGGAAAGCCTGGAGATATAGGCCCGGGGGATCGGGATAACTTGCCAAGCTGACGAAGAACCGCCCGATTCCGGGCGGTTACATTTTGGGATCCGGGCGCGCGGACCGGTCTGTTTGTTCATCCGCGGACCTCGCCACCCAGTTTCCTGATTTTCCTGATGATGGCGTTCATCTTTTCATCAATCTGGGCCGCTGTCATCGTCCCTTCATCCGAACCGAAGCGAACGCGGAACATGACGGATTTCTTTCCCGACGGTATCTGTTTTCCGCGGTATTCCTCGATGAACTCTATGTTCTTTACACTGCTCTCCAGTTGGGAGCTGATCTGCAGCCACGGGATGCTTTCATCCAGCACAACCGAGAAATCCTGCTCCACGAGCGGAAACATCGGGAGGCTTTCAAAGCGGTTGCTGCGCGAGGGCAGCGGCAGAACTCCTTCCATGTTGATTTCAAGGAGCGCCATGTGAGCCCGTTTGATGTCGGCCGCGCGCGTGCTTTTCCGCGACACCAGCCCCAGAGAGCCGATGACCGCCCCATTTGACAGGACGTTCAGCCAGGCTTTTCCGTCCGCCCAGGTTGGTTGCTCCACTTGCTCAAAGGAGAAGCGCTCCGCCATGACAGCGCGGGGGAGATACTCAAGGACACCTTTCGCTTCCCGGAACAGTCTTTCGGGTTCCTGCCCGATAATTCCCGCGGCCAGGAAACGTCGCTGCAGTGGAAGGGTTTCGCCCTCCTCGCTGGGATGCGTTTCTCCGGGCGAAAAGACCTGGGTCAATTCAAAAACCCGGAATGCCTCAAAATACCTCAGGTTGAGCGCCGCGGTTGACAGCATTCCCGGGACAAGGGAAGGCCGCAGGTGCGAGGTATCCGGTGAAGGCGGTGTGGACAGGACAAGGCATCTTTCTGGCGGGATGCCTGCGGCGGCGACATACTTCATGCTTACCCAAGGGTAGGTGAACACTTCCTGCATTCCGCACTGGAATGCCAGGTACTCGCGGACTTTCCGCTCAAGCGACACATGAGGCTGCTTTACCGCCTTGTTCAGCGAGACAGACGGCGGGATGAAATCAAAATGATGGTAGCCGATCATCCTGGCGATTTCTTCCAGGACATCCTCCTTCAGCGAGACATCGCCTGTCGCGCGCCAGGTGGGGACCGTGATCAGCAGTCCGGTTTCACCCTCGTTCACCATAAACCCGAGAGGCTTGAGCATTGCGGCTGCCTGGCCGGCGTTCAGTGCTCTGCCCAGCCTCGTGCTGAGCCAATCCAGCCGGACATTGATGACAGGGCTGCAGGTCTTTACAGGATATCGGTCGGTGTACGCGGTGATGCGCGCCTTGGGAAAGAGCCTGCGGATCAACTGGTCCGCTGCTGCCATAGCCAGGTCGACCCGTTGGGTGTCCAGGCTTTTTTCATTGCGGATAGCCGATTCCGTGCGCAACTGGAAACGGCTCTCGCTGCGACGGATCCCGATGGGCTCGAAATTGGCGATTTCAAGCAGCATCCCGTTGGTGCCGGGCAGGATGGAATCCCTTTCGCCGCCCATGACGCCGGCCAGGGCGATGGGTTCGGTGGCGTCGCAAATCATCAGGTCATCTGCTGTGAGCGAAAGTAACTTTCCGTCCAGCAGGGTCAGTTTTTCGCCCGGGCGAGCGCTGCGGACGACGATTTCACGCCTGACGCTGTCCTTGTCAAATCCGTGCGTCGGCTGGCCGACCGCCAGCATGACGAAATTTGTGATATCCACCAGGCTGCTGATGGGCCTTACCCCCGTCTTCCAGAGCGCCAGCCTGAGCCAGTAAGGGGAGGTAATGTTTTGGAGCCCTTCATATACAACGCCAGTATACCGGCGGCAGCGCTCCGAGTCTTCTATGGTCACTGGGAATTCCGGCAGGTTTTCCGGTCGGGCGAAATCTGGGAGCGGTTTGAGGGGGCGGGAGTAGATGGCAGACAGTTCGCGGGCGATGCCGTAATGGCCCCAAAGGTCCGGGCGGTTGGTCAGCGATTTATTGTCGATTTCCAGGATAAAGTCGTCCAGCCCGAGCGCTTTGGCGACCGGGTCGCCGGATTTGGCGGGGAAGTCTGACAAGTCCAGGATTTCATGATCGTTTTCCGTAGGGAACAGGTCTTCCAGGTCCAGCTCGCCCGCGGCGCAGATCATCCCCTCGCTCTTGACGCCGCGGAGTTTCGTCGTTTTGATGGTGACAGGCTCGCCCTCCCCATGCCATCGTACTTTTGCGCCGGGAACGGCGACCGCGACTGGCATTCCGGTCCTGATGTTGGTACCGCCGCACACGATGGTGCATGGCGTATCCCGCCCGATGTCGACCTCGCAGACGCGCAGCATGTCAGCCTGGGGATGTTCCTTTATATCCGTGATGACGCCGACAACAATCCCGTTGAGCGCTTGGGCAAGCGCTTTCGCGCCTTCCACTTCGACGGTGCGCATGGTCAAGTCGTGGGACAGCTGCTCGACCCGGAGGTCTTCAGGCAAGTCGACGTATTGGCGCAGCCAGTTGAGTGATAATTTCATGTTCTGTGTCTCCCTTATCTGAACTGTCCCAGAAAGCGCAGGTCCGCGCTGTGGAAGAGCCGCACGTCGTCAACGCCGTAGCGCATCATCACCAGGCGGTCCAGACCGATGTTGATGTAATAGCCTGACCAGACATCCGGGTCAAGCCCAGCGGCCCTGAGGACGTTGGGGTGTGGCGTGCCGCCTGGCATCACTTCGATCCAGCCGACGTGTTTGCACACCTTGCAGCCTGTCCCTCCGCAGACGAGGCATTTCATATCAATCTCAAACCCGGGTTCAACAAAGGGGAAAAACCCCGCGCGCATGCGGAACTCCACTTCGCGGCCGAAGACTTTCTCAAGGATGGTCCGCATCAGCAATTGGCCGGACGCGAAAGCGAAATCCTTCTCCACGATGAGCGCTTCATATTGGAAAAATGCGCGTTCATGGCGCGCGTCAGTATTCTCGTTTCGGTAAACACGTCCCGGATAGACAAAACGGGTCGGCGCTCCATGCTTTATCAGGTACCGGACGCTGGCCCCTGTCAGGTGGGGCCGCAGGCAAAGGCGCTCAGCCCCGGCCTTGCCCTCAGAACCCGCCAGCCAGTAGGTGTCCATCGTGTCGCGCGCCGGGTGTTCAGGCGGGAAATTCAGGTTGTCAAAACCATATTTTTCGCTCGTGATCTCATCTTCTGCGAACACTTCGAACCCGAGGGAGAGGAAAGCGTCGTTGAGGTCGTAGCACATCTGCGTGATGGGATGAAGGGTACCTGCGGCGGGCTTGATGCCCGGGAGGGTCAGGTCGATTTCCCCTTCAATGCAGGACCTCTCGCTGACAAGGGCTTCCTCGCGCTTTGAGAGCGCATCGCTGATCTCCTGCTTGATATCATTGGCCGCTTTGCCGATCGATTTTCTCTGCTCCGGGTCCAGGTTTCCCAGTTCTTTCAGGATGAGGGTCAGTTCACCCTTTTTCCCAAGATACTGCTGCCTGACCCCGGCGAGCGTGTCCGCTGCGGGAGCCGCGCCGACTGCCACAAGCGCCGCGGCCCTTAGGTCATCCAGACGTTTTTGCATTGTCAACCTCCAAAAATAAGGCCCCATGCCGAGCATGGGACGCCGTTTGAGCGTGGTACCACCCAATTTTCGCGCCTTTGCGCGCTTGAACCCTTAACGCGGGGATACGGCCGGCTTACTCATTATTCAGCCAGGCGGCTTGGAAGTGAATGCCCCGGACGCCACAGGCGGTTTGCAGCATACGCCGCCCTCTCTTTGAAGCGTCTTTGCCGGAGGTTGTCCTTCTTCACGGCCGATGTGCCATCTTAGCACCCACCTCCCAGCGGTGTCAACCGAAGATGCCTAACTTCCCTTGCATTACGAGGGAAACCGTGCTATTTTTAACCAATCAGTCAGGGAGGTATAGCGCGCGTTGCAGCAGGACATTTCCTGGTTTCCGGGCCATATGGCGAAAGCCAGGCGATTGCTTGCGGACCAACTGAAACGCGTGGACGCGGTCATTGAGATCTGCGACGCCCGGCTCCCGCTGTCCAGCCGCAATCCAGAGCTGGGAAGCCTGGTTGGCAGCAGGCCGGTGTTGCTGCTGTTGAACAAATCAGACCTGGCGGATCCGGACGAGACACGGCGCTGGCTCAGTCACTTTCAGAAAGCCGGGCTTTTCGCGATGGGGATACAGACAGGCCGGAGTAAACAACAGATCCTGCAGGCGCTCAAAAAACTGACTGCAGAAAAGCTAAGCCGCGCGAAGGAACGGGGGATGGTCAAACCTGCCCGCCTGATGATCCTCGGCGTGCCCAACGTCGGGAAAAGTTCACTGATCAACCAGCTGGCGGGCCGCGCTGCTTTCAAGGTCCAGGACAGACCTGGCATCACCCGCGCGCCGCAATGGATACAGGCTGCGCCCCTTCTTGAACTGCTGGATACGCCGGGCTTGCTTTGGCCCAAGCTGGATGATCCTGTCGCCGCAAGGCGGCTGGCATACATCGCTGCAGTGCGTGATGAAGTGCTGGACATATACAATCTCGTACTGAAACTGCTGGACGATCTGATGGTCATCGCGCCGGAGGGCGTCTCGGGGCGTTATCAGCTCAGGGACAAGGCACTTCGCGGCCAGGCGCTTTTAGCGGATATCTGCCTCTCCCGCGGGTTTCTGCTCAGGGGCGGCGATGCCGATCTTGAGAGGGGGGCAACCTGCGTGCTTGACGAGTTCCGCGCGGGTCTTTTGGGCAGGATAACGCTGGAGACCCCTGATGGAGGCGGGCATGTCAAGGAGTGAGGACTGCCTGCGGATCTTTGCGTATGACGAGCAGCTTTGGGGAGAAGGCCTATGTTTCGCGGGGATTGATGAAGCGGGCCGGGGGCCCCTGGCTGGCTGTGTCATGGCTGCCTGCGTGGTGATGCCGCGCTCGCCCCGCATCCACCGAGTCTATGATTCCAAGGGGATTTCAGAGCGAAGGCGGGAAGATCTGTTTGAAGAAATCAGCCTGCACGCGCTGTTTGTCGGAACAGGCCGGGCGGAAGCACGGGAAATTGACGCGATAAACATCCTACAGGCGACCAAACTTGCCATGCGTCGCGCCGCCCATGGCGCACCGACCGGGATGTTTCTGATCGACGCGGTCACAAACATCGGGCTTGAAGGCGTAGAGAGGCCCATTATCCGCGGTGACTCAAGCAGTTACTCCATTGCCGCGGCTTCCATCATCGCCAAAGTCACCCGGGACAGAGAGATGAGAATGCTGGATGAGCGCTATCCTGCTTATGGCTTTGCCCGGCACAAAGGTTACGGTACAAAGACGCACATGGATGCGATCCGGGTTTTCGGCCCCTGCCCGGAACATCGCCTGAGTTTCCTGGGCGGCATCCTGAACAGATGACACAGCATCAGTCGGGGCTCCTGGGTGAGCAGTTCGCTGCGGAATACCTGAAAAGCATGGGCTATTCGATCGTCCAGACCAGGTACCGCAGCCGTCACGGAGAGGTGGACATCATAGCGTGTGACAAGGGAATCCTTTGTTTCATTGAGGTCAAATACCGCCCCGAGGGCAGGCTTGGATCAGGCCTGGCCAGCGTTACGCCAGAAAAGCGCAGGAGGATGAAAAGCGCGGTGCAGGCGTACCTGTCGGACCATCCGGGGCTGTACCGTGTCGGATGCCTGGAAATCACACGCGCCGGCGTGCTGTATTACGCGGATATCCTGCATGAGCAATAAAGGAAACCGTATGAACAGGAACAAACTGGCCTTCATGTTCGCCGCAGTGATTTTCATCGCGGTGATGGCCTGGCTGCTGTTCGGCCGCCAGCCACAGCCAGCGCAGATTGGGGTTGAACTGCTGGACAACAGCGGGTTTGACACGGTCAACCAGGAGAGCCTGCCTGAAGGATGGCTTCCCGAAGCCTATGTCAATGACCCGGACATAACGGAATTCTCCGTCTCAACGGGGAAAAGCGGGCAAGCCGTCAGGATTGTCAACCATTCGCCAAATGATGCGCGGTTTTTTCAGTCAGTCAAGGTCAACCCGGAGACCCTGTACCGCTTCAGCGGCTATATCCGGGCGGAAGCGATTGGCGGGCGCGGGGCGAACCTGTCCGTTGCGGACATCTATGTGTTTTCAGAACCGGTCTTCCAGACGGCCGGCGGATGGGAAAATGTTGAGCTGTACGGCATGACAGGGACGAAACAGCATGAGGTGACCCTCTTCGTCCGGTTGGGCGGCTACTCCGGCGAGTCCGAGGGCACGGCAGAGTTTGACGAGCTTTCCTTGATGGCCCTGAGCGAAGCGCCGGAGGGCGTTGTTATCGGCAGCTGGGACAAATCCCAGTATGCGGACAGCATCGTCTCAAATGATAAAGGCGAGGCGGCCGCGCCTGCCGCTCCATGGCTGCTTGCATTGATGGTACTGGGTGTCCTTCTGCTCATCTTCATCGCCAGGGCGGCGGAAAACGGGCAAGAGCGTGAACTGGCTCAGAAGGGCAAGGCAAACCATTGGGAGTTGCTGTCCCTGCTTCTCCTTGCCCTATTAACACGGCTCCTGCTTGCCTGGAAGGTTCCGGGGTTCCCGGTGGACATCGCTTGCTTTACGGCCTGGGCAAACCTGATGGCGGAACTTGGCCCCGCGAGATTCTACATCAGCGGTTCATTCAGCGATTACCCGCCGGGCTATATGCTGGTCCTCTGGCCGCTGGGTCTGACGGGGCGCGCCCTGGGAACAGGGGCGACGGAGTTCATGGTCAAGTTTCCCCCTGTGCTCTTTGACCTGGGAATCATCTTCCTGCTGTACAGGGTCGCGGCAAAGAGGGTCAGCCACCGCAGTGCCCTTCTGCTGTCGGCCCTGTACGCTTTCAATCCGCTGCCTTACCTGACCGGAGCCACCTGGGGGCAGGCGGACAGCGTGCCGTCGCTGCTGCTGCTGGCTGCAGTCCTCCTGATTATCGGAAAGCGCTGGCGCTGGGCGCTCCCGGTGTATGTGCTGGCGGTGCTGATGAAGCCGCAGGCGTTGATGGCTGGGCCGCTTGGGTTGCTGGCGCTGGTGATGGATTTCGTCTGGCGAAGGGACAAAGGAAAGTGGCGTGACTTCTTCATCGGCGTCGGGCTATCGCTGGCGGTTGCCGCTGCGGTCGTGCTGCCGTTTTTCAACGAGCAGAACGGTTTTTCCTGGCTCATCTCGCTGTATGGAAATACGATGGGGTATTACAGTTACGCGTCTGTCAACGCGACCAACCTTTTCTTCCTGTTTGGGAAAAACTGGTCCGGGATTGCCGACACAGCTCCCTTCCTGCTGAGGTTGTCCGGCTTGATGGTCTTGCTGCTGCCGGCCGCCCTTATGCATTTTCAGAAGAGTAAATCCAATGGTGTGTTGGAGGGAAACGTCTGGAAGAACACGCTCCCATTGGCACTGGTGCTGCTGCCGGCATTGATTGTCCTTGCCCCCATGAGCCTGTCCCTGACGGGGACGCTCCTGATGGTTTCTGCATTCCTCCTTGTAACCCGGTTGTACATCACGGGAAAAAACACACAGAACCTGCCGCTGCTTGCCGGTGTCCTCCTTGCCCTGTTCTCCATCCTGGGTACCATGATGCACGAGCGCTACCTTTTCCTGGCGGCTGTTCTGCTGACCCTGGCCTATGTGATCAGGCGTGACAGGCGGCTGCTGGTCCTGTTGTTGTGTGTAAGCGCGTTGTGCTTCCTGAATTCCGGTGTCGCCCTGGACCGCGGGGTCCGTATCGGCGGGGGTGCCGGGAACCTGTCAGCACCCGAAGCCAGCCTCGTCAGTGACTCTGGCTGGCTTGAATACGCGCTCTCTGCATTCAGCCTGCCAGTCTCGGGGTATGCGCTGTATCTGGGCATCGTACTGACCAGACCAGGGTCTGTTCTCAAACCTGTCGAATCGCTGTGCCTAAGAAAAGGAAGGGAAAACAAAGACCGCTTCGAGTTCCTGCGCAGGCAGCCCCGTCAAATCAGATTTGGCCGGAGAGATGCCTGGATTATTATTGCTGTTACAGCCTTGTACGCCATACTGGCCCTGGTCAACCTTGGTTCTTTGGACGCGCCTCAGACTGCCTGGGTTTCAGGTGGCGGAAACTCATCCGCGACGCTGGACCTCGGTGGACCCAGGTCGTTCAGGGTTCTTTTCTATGCCGGTATCCATTGGCAGGACAGCGGGTTCACACTTGAGACAAGCGCCGACGGGGAGGAATGGACAGCCTATCCAGGGCAAGTGAAGTACGGGGATTGCTTTGCCTGGCGCTACCTGAACCAGGCCTACCAGTCACCGGACGGCTCAACCTCCTACTATTCCTATCCACAGGAACTGGAAGGCAGATACGTCCGCCTGACAGCGCCAGGCGCCAAACTGACCCTGTTTGAGTTGGTTGCGCAGGATGCTCAGACCGGTGCGAACCTTCCGCTGGCGGTGATCACGCCGGATGCTAAGGCGCTGGCTGACGAAATGGATACCTTAAAGGGCGGCCCCACCTGGTTCAACAGCATGTACTTCGATGAGATTTACCATGCGCGTACCGCCTTTGAGCAGCGAAACGCCCTGACGGGAGAAGAACCCAGTGCGATTTATGAGACCAGCCATCCGCCGTTGGGCAAGGTGCTGATGACTTTTAGCGTGATGGTTTTCGGGATGAATCCCTTCGGATGGCGCTTCGCGGGCGCGCTGGCAGGCGTGCTGATGCTGCCGGGTCTGTACCTTCTGGGAAAGCAACTGACCGGGCGCAAGAGGTTTGGGTTGTTCGCGATGCTGTTGATGGCTTTTGATTTTATGCACTTCACGCAGACGCGCATCGCGACCATTGACAGCTTCGCGACCCTTTTCATCATTTACTCCTACTTCTTCATGTTCCGCTGGATGGGAATGGATTACGTTTCATTGCCGTTGAAGAAATCCCTCCCCCCTCTGTTCCTGTCCGGTTTGATGATGGGGTTTGCGATCGCCAGCAAGTGGACAGGCATTTACGCCGGCCTGGGGCTTGCGGCCCTGTTCTTTTGCACAGTCGCCAAGGCCATGCTCAACGGCATGGCTTGCAAAAAAACAGCTGAGCAGGAAACAGATTCCCTGGGCGACACGGCCACAGCTGCCGGGATTTTCAGGGACCAATGGAAGAAAAAAACGGTAGCCGCCTGCCTGTGGTGCGTAGTGTTCTTTATCGCTGTGCCGGCTGTAATCTATTACCTCTCATACATCCCGGTGTTCATCAGCACGCCGGGCGGGCTGACAGTCCAAAAAGTCATCAACGCCAATACGGGCATGTATGATTATCACTCCTCCAAAGGCTTGGGCGCGGACCATCCCTTCAGTTCTCCCTGGTACGAGTGGCCGTTGATCATCAAACCGATGTACTATTATGCCGGCGGCATCGTGGACGGAACGGCAAGCACCATCCTTTCCTTTGGAAATCCGCTTGTCTGGTGGGGCGGCCTGCTGGCGCTTCTCTTTGTCGTATTGATATTGATTTGGCAGGCTTTTTCATCCTTAGGTCTTGTGAAACCGCTCGTGGAGAAATGCCAGCTGTTTCAACCGTGGGACAGCCGGCCGCTGATGCTGCTCGTCGCTTTCGCGGCGCAATACCTGCCCTGGATCCTGGTGCCCCGGGGCACATACATCTACCACTATTTCCCTTCTGTCCCTTTCATTATCCTGTGCATGACGCTCCTGACCAGCTGCCTTATGGAAAAAAGCAGGAAGGCTGCGCATATCCTGCTGATCGCGCTGCCCGTGATGGCGCTGCTGCTGTTTATCTCTTTCTTCCCTTACCTTTCCGGCGTCCGGGTATCAACCGCCTGGCTGGACGTGATGAAATGGTTTCCCAACTGGCTGTATTACTGAGGAAGGACAAGCCTGATGTTAGCGCGCACGAAATGTTTCGCCCTCAACGGCATCCAGGGAGAGCCTGTCAACGTGGAGGCCTACGTCACTTCCGCCAGCAGCTTCCAGTTCAACATCGTCGGCCTGCCGGACGCAGCAGTCAAGGAAAGCCGCGACCGGGTCGGCGCGGCGCTGAAGAACAGCGGCTTTACGATGCCGCCGGGGCATACCGTGGTCAACCTGGCGCCCGCCGACCTGCGCAAGGAGGGAAGCGCATTTGACCTGCCCATCGCTGTCTCGGTCATCCTGGCCAGCCGCCAGCTGATGGTTTCAGGGCTGGAAGATATCCTGCTCATTGGAGAGCTTGCGTTGGATGGGCATCTCCAGCCCATCAGCGGAGCCTTGTCCATGGTCATCGCCGCCCATGAGATTGGAATCCGAAGGGTGATCTTGCCCAGGGGCAACGCCCGTGAGGTCGAGGTGGTCAGCGGCATGGAAGTCTTTCCCGCGTCCAGCCTGTATGAGGTGACGCAGCACTTGTCAGGAAAGCTTCACATCCCTGCGCAGACACAGAAAAGTTACCAGGAATGCCTGTCGGAAGCCGCCTTTGACGTGGACCTGTCCCAGGTTCGAGGCCAGCAGGTGGCCAGGCGTGCCCTGGAAATTGCGGCGGCTGGCGGGCACAATCTGCTTTTGATCGGCGTACCCGGTTCAGGGAAGACCCTGATGGCGCGATGCCTGCCCGGTTTGCTGCCGGAGATGAGCCAGGAAGAAGCATTTGAGACGACCCGGATTCATTCCGCCGCGGGCGTCCTGAAACCGGGTTCAGGGCTGATCACCCAGCGGCCGTTCCGTTCTCCCCATCATTCCGCCTCCCTGGCTTCCCTGGTCGGGGGCGGGGCCAATGCCCGGCCGGGAGAGGTCTCCCTCGCGCACAACGGCGTGCTGTTCCTGGACGAGATGCCTGAATACCCCAGGCAAATCCTGGAAGCGCTCCGCCAGCCTCTGGAAGATGGAGAGATCACCGTGACCCGTGTGAAGGCGCATACCCGGTACCTTTCCCGCATGATGCTGGTTGCCAGCATGAACCCCTGCCCCTGCGGCTACTATGGCAGCAGAACGCATCCCTGCCGCTGCGGCAGCCATGAGATCAAGAAGTATCTGGACAGGATCTCAGGACCGCTGCTGGACCGCATCGATATCCAGGTGGAGGTGGACGCCGTGCCGGTGGAGGAGATCGTCAAGGCCGGTACGCAGGAGAGCAACCTTCAGGTCAGGGAGAGGGTCAGGCTGGCGAGAAACCTGCAGGCGAAGCGCTATCAGGGGTCAGCCATCCGCACAAATGCCCAGATGCGCGGGAAAGACATGGAAAGCCAGGCGCAGGTTTCTCCCGGGGCGCTGGCATTGCTTCAGAACGCCGTCAAACGCTATGGCCTGAGCATGAGGGCTTATACCAGGCTGATCAAAGTTGCCAGGACGGTCGCTGATCTGAACGGCGATGAAGCGGTTGAATCCGCTGCGATGGCTGAGGCGGTGCAGTTCAGGATGATCGATGGGAAATACTGGGGCGACCGCCATGCCTGAGGGACGGGAACGGCTTTGCCAGGCCTGGCTTTCCTGCAGTGAGTCGCTGACCTACAAGGCGCGGGAGCGCCTGAAGGAAGCTTTTCAGGGAGCCGAAGCCATATTCGACCATTTTTCGTCTGAACTCCTGCCCCTCATCGGAGAGAAGGCATATGGAGAACTGTTTGATCTCAGAGAAAAGGGTCTGGGCAGGATTGAGGCAGCCCTCATCAGGCACGGCATATCGCTGACCGCGCCGGGGGATTTTGATTTTCCGGAACTGCTGGAGGGCATCGTTGATTCCCCTGCCCTGTTGTTTTATAAAGGTTCGATGAGGAAGAAAGAGGGGCGGTCCATTGCTGTGGTGGGTTCGCGCCGTGAGACACGCTATGGGCGGGAACAGGCCTTCCGTATCGCGAGGGACCTGGCCGTGAACGGGGTCACCATCGTCAGCGGCCTGGCGCGGGGGATTGATACGGCCGCGCATGAAGGCGCGCTGGAAGCGGGGGGCAGGACGGTCGCGGTGCTGGGTTCCGGCATTAACTGCATCTACCCGGCTGAGAATGCGCCGCTCGCGCAGCGTCTGGTCGCGCAGGGAGGCGCTGTCATCAGCGAATTCCATCCCAACGCCGGACCGATGGCGTTCCGTTTCCCTTTCCGCAACCGCCTGGTCTCCGGCCTCAGCCACGGTGTATTGCTGGTGGAGGCGCGTGAGAAAAGCGGCACGCTGATCACGGTCGGCCATGCTCTCACTCAGGGACGGGAGATTTTTGCTCTTCCGGGTCAGGTCGACGCGCCGGGCAGTGAAGTGCCGCACCGTTTGCTGCGGGAAGGAGCCCGCCTGGTCACCTGTGCTTCGGACATCCTGGAGGACATGGCATGGCAGCAAAAGGGATTTGCTGAGCAGCTGACGATGCCGATGCCTGATTTGACAAACGAACAACGCAGGTTATATGATGCGCTGTGCGCCGAGCCCAGGGGGTTTGAAGAACTTCTGGGGCTGCTGGGGCTTCAGGTTTCTCAGCTGAACGTGCTGGTTACGGAGTTGGAGCTGGCCGGCCTGATCGAGCCCCTGCCCGGCCGGATGTACAGGCGGGCAGGCCAATGATTATTGTTGGAGGCATTTTTTGCAGGAAAAACGTTATAAGCTGGTCATAGTGGAATCCCCTGCCAAAGCGCGCACTGTAGCGCGTTTTTTGGGCAGGGACTACAAGGTGGAAGCGTCCCAGGGGCACATCCGGGACCTGCCAAAGTCGCAGTTCGGCATCCAGGCAGACCAGGATTTCGCCATGAAATATATTACGATACACGGCAGGGGGGAAATCCTCGCGAAGCTGCGCAAACTGGCAAAGAACGCCAGCAAGGTCTATCTGGCAACCGACCCTGACCGCGAGGGGGAGGCTATTTCATGGCATCTGGCCCAGGCTCTGGGGCTGGATGAGAGCCAGCCTATTCGCGTGGAATTCGAGGAGATCACAAAAAAGGCTGTCAAGGAAGCCATCAAGGCGCCCCGCAGAATCGACATGGACAGGGTGGACGCGCAGCAGGCCCGCCGCGCGCTGGACCGTGTGGTTGGTTACAAAATCAGTCCGCTGCTCTGGACGAAAGTCAAAAAGGGCCTGTCTGCGGGCCGTGTGCAAAGCGTCGCTGTACGGTTGATCGTCGACCGAGAGGACGAGATCGACGCGTTTATCCCAGAGGAATACTGGGAGATCAGCGCTGAGTTCGCCGCCGGGCAGGATCAGGGGGGGAAAGCACCGCTGCGGGCCAGGCTCAGCACAATCAAAGGTAAAAAGGCTGTTATTGGAAACGAGAAAAGCGCCGTAAGAGCAAAAGAAAGGGTCCTGGCCGGCGATTTCAAGGTCGGCCAGGTCAAGCGGAAGCAGCGCTTAAAGGCGCCCGCGCCTCCATTTACCACATCAACCCTGCAGCAGGAAGCCAGCCGCAAGCTTAATTTCACTTCGTCCCGTACCATGCAGGTCATTCAGGGCCTGTATGAGGGGGTTGAATTGGGCAAGGAAGGCAGCCAGGGCCTGGTCACCTACATCCGCACCGACTCTGTCCGTGTCAGCGAGGAAGCGGTCTCGGCGGTCCGTGCCGTAATCGGGCAGGACTACGGCGAAGCCTACCTGCCCCTGAAACCGAAAGAATACAAGACCTCCGGCCGCGCGCAGGACGCCCACGAAGCCATCAGGCCGACGGACATGACCAGGACGCCCGACAGCGTCAAGCCATTCTTGAGTCGGGAACAGTTACAACTGTACCGCCTGGTCTATTCGCGGTTCCTGGCCAGCCAGATGCGGGACGCGGTGTATGAGACCCTGTCGGCGGACCTGCTAGCTGATGGCGTGACCCTGCGCTACTATGCGGAGCACAAGAGCTTTTCAGGGTTTACGGCGGTATATGAGGAAGGAACGGACGATAACGGGCAGGAGCCTGAAAGCGTACTGCCTGAACTGAATCAGGGAGCTCCGGTCAGGATCCTGGGCGTCGACGCTGAACAGCGCTTTACTCAGCCGCCGACGCGGTATACGGAAGCCTCATTGATCCGATCACTGGAGGAAAAGGGCATCGGCCGTCCGTCAACCTTCGCGCCCACCATCGGGACCATCATAGCGCGCGGATACGTGTCCCGTGAAAAGAAGCGTTTGTTCCCGACCCAGATGGGCAAGATGGTCAACGCCATCATGCTGGAACACTTCAATTCCATCGTGGACCTTGAGTTTACCGCCGGCATGGAAAGCAAGCTGGATGAAGTCGCTGAAGGCCGCGCGGAATGGAAGTCGATCCTCAGGGATTTTTACCCCTCCTTCCTGGGGATGGTGGAAGCGGCGGAAGCCAAGGTGGAAAAGGTCGAGATTCCTGACGAGGTTTCCGACATACCCTGCGACCTGTGCGGCGCGACGATGGTGTACAAGATGGGCCGCTATGGCCGTTTCCTGGCCTGCCCACGCTTTCCTGAATGCCGCAACACCAAGCCCATCCTGACCTATATCAAGGCGCTCTGCCCGGTCTGCGGAGCGGGCCTGCTTGAAAAGACGTCCCGCAAAGGCCGCAAGTTCTACGGCTGCGAGCGTTATCCCGACTGTGGCTTTACTTCCTGGGACAAAGTGGCTGATAAGGACTGTCCCAAATGCGCCAGTTTTATGACGGAAAAATTCAGAAAAAACAGCCTTTGGCTGTTGTGCAGCAACGAAACCTGCCGCCATCACGAGCAAGCGGAGGAAGCGGCTGAGGCCGAGCATGCCTGAAACCCGCGTGAGAGTCGTCGGGGGCGGTCTGGCGGGCTGTGAAGCCGCCTGGCAGCTGGCCCGGCGGGGCATCCCGGTCACGCTGATTGATATGAAGCCGGAGCGTATGAGCCCGGCGCACACCTCAAAAAACTTCGCCGAGCTGGTCTGCAGCAACTCCCTGCGCGGTGACAGGCTCGAAAACGCGCCTGGTTTGCTGAAGGAAGAACTCCGCCGGCTGGGTTCGCTCCTGATCAGCGTCGCTGATCAGACCCGCGTGCCCGCCGGCGGCGCGCTGGCTGTGGACCGGGAAGGCTTTTCAAATGAGGTAACCCAGCGCCTGGCGGAACATCCGCTGATTAAAATCGAATGCAGGCTTCTGGACAAACTGCCTGATGAGCCGTACATCATCGCTACAGGCCCGCTGACTGACGGCGGCCTGGCTGATGAGATCGCATGCCTTGCCGGGACCCTGAATTTCTTTGACGCCGCAGCGCCGATCGTGACGGCCGAGTCAGTGGACTATGACATTGTTTTCCGCGCCTCACGCTACGGAAGGGGAGACGATTACCTGAACTGCCCGATGGGCAGGGAGGAATACGACAGGTTCATCGAGGCCCTGCTTTCGGCGGAGTGCGCGCCTGTTCACGGCTTTGAGGAAAATATGCTGTTTGACGGCTGCCTCCCCATCGAATCCATCGCCAGGCGAGGGCATTTGGCGGCCGCTTTCGGGCCGATGAAACCCGTCGGGCTCCGGGACCCGAGAACTGGCAGGGAACCCTTTGCTGTTGTACAATTGCGACAAGACGACGCTGCCGGAAGCCTGTACAACATGGTCGGCTTTCAGACAAGGCTGAAGTTTCCTGAGCAAAAGCGGGTGTTCGGATTGATCCCCGGCCTGGGGGAAGCGGTTTTTGCACGCTTCGGGGTCATGCACCGGAACACTTTCCTGAACAGCCCGGGCACCCTGGACAGATGGTTCGGCGTCATTGGCCATCCTCTCCGGTTTTTCGCCGGCCAGATCACCGGCGTCGAAGGATACGTGGAAAGCATTGCCTCCGGCCTCCTCGCGGGTGTGACGCTGGCGGCGCGCATGAGGGGCCTTGATGACCCGGCTTTTCCGGATACCAGCGCCATGGGCGCGCTGGGTCGCTACGTCAGCACGCCCAACCGCAATTTTCAGCCCATGAACGTCAATTTCGGCATCCTACCGCGGCTTCAAATGAAAGTGCGCGGCAAGCAGCAGCGGTATCTGAAACTATCCCAGCGCGCGCTGGAGGATGTCGGCCGACTCAAGGCTTCACGCCCGGACCTGTTTGAAAAAGGAGCAAGTGATGGAATTGAAGGGAACGACGATTTGCGCGGTCAAACGCTTTGACAGGATCGCCATTGCGGGCGACGGCCAGGTCACCATGGGGGAGAATACGATTTTCAAGAGCACTGCCCGAAAGGTCAGGCGCATCTACAACAACCAGGTCATCGTCGGTTTCGCGGGTTCGGTCGCCGATGCCTTTACGCTCAGCGACCGGTTTGAGGAAAAACTGGTCCAGTCAGGCGGCAACCTGGAGCGCGCCGCTGTCAGCCTGGCTCAGGAATGGCGAGGGGATAAGGCCTTGCGCCAGCTGCAGGCGATGCTCATTGCCGCCAACCATTCGCAGATGCTGATGATTTCAGGCACCGGCGAGGTGATCGAGCCGGACGACGGCATCTGCGCCATCGGCTCCGGTGGCAATTTTGCGCTCGCGGCCGCACGCGCCCTGGTACAGAACACGGAGCTGCCAGCAAGGGAGGTCGCGGAAAAAGCGCTTCACATCGCCGCTTCCATCTGCGTATTTACAAACGACAACATCATTGTGGAGGACGCGTGATGACGCGTGAACTGACGCCAAGGGAGATCGTGCGGGAACTGGACCGCTATATCATCGGGCAGGACGAGGCGAAACGCCAGGTAGCCATCGCCCTTCGCAACCGTTACCGCAGAAGCAAGGTGGAGGAAAAGCTGCGCGAGGAGATCTTCCCCAAAAACATCCTGATGATCGGCCCGACAGGGGTGGGCAAGACGGAAATCGCGCGCCGGCTGGCCAAGTTGGTCAACGCGCCCTTTGTCAAGGTGGAGGCTACCAAGTTTACCGAGGTCGGCTATGTCGGGCGAGACGTTGAGGGCATCATCCGCGACCTGGCGGAGAACGCGGTGCGTATGGTACAGGAAGAGCATGAGGCCAGGATCAGGACGCGCGCGGAGGTGCTGGCGGAAGACCGGCTGCTGTCCCTGCTCTCCAGCCCCCCTCCCAGGCAGGCTTCCAACCCAATCGATATCCTGCTGCGGGGCAGGCAGAAAGAGCCGGAGCAGACAGACGACGAACGGCAGCGCCTGACGGGCCGCAGGGCCGACCTGATGGAACAGCTGAAGAACGGAACGCTGGAGGAACAGGAACTGGAAATTGAGGTGGAGGAAAACACCCCCCAGCTGGAGGTTGGCGGCGCTTCCATCAACATCGGGGACATGATGGGCGGGATGATGCCCAAGAAAACCAAGCTCCGCCGGGTGAAGGTCAAGGAAGCGCGCAAGATCCTCATCCATGAGGAGGCGCAGAAACTGATCGACATGGACGCCGTGAAAGAAGAGGCGGTCCGCCGTGCAGAACAGCATGGCATCGTCTTTATCGACGAGATCGACAAGATTGCGGGTCGTTCAAACGCCTCATCAGGCCCGGATGTGTCGCGCGAAGGCGTGCAGCGGGACATCCTGCCCATCGTGGAGGGCAGCGTCGTCAACACCAAGTACGGCAGCGTAAAAACCGACTTTATGCTGTTCATCGCCGCGGGCGCCTTTCACGTCGCCAAGGTATCGGACTTGATTCCCGAACTGCAGGGACGCTTCCCGGTGCAGGTGACGCTGAAAAGCCTGACCAGGGATGATTTTGTGCGCATCCTCAGCCAGCCGGAAAACGCCCTGACACTGCAGTACGCCGCATTGCTGGAGGCGGACAAGGTCAAACTGTCTTTTGAGGACGAAGCACTGGTCCAGATCGCCCAGGCAGCCTGCAACCTCAACGAAGCCGGGGAAAACATCGGGGCAAGGCGCCTGCACGCGGTATTTGAGGAACTGCTGGAAGACGTTTCTTTCAACGCCGGCGGGGACGAGATGCCCGACGTGGCGCTTTCCATCACCGCGCAGTATGTGCTGGATCACGTCAAGGCGGCCAAGAAGGCGGACCTGCGCAAGCACATCCTCTAAATCATTCAGTTCCCAATTGCCCCTCCGCGATTGTTGGAGGGATCTTCTATTTCCGGCAGGTCAGGGCCGCCTTCCATTCCTGCAGCAGCCTGTCCATGGAAAAGGCCGCATTGGCCGCGCTGGTGGACGGGAGGACAATCACCGGCACGTCAGGCTTGGGGAAGACACCCTTTTCATACAGTTTGCCGGCGGTTTTTCCGTTGAGCAAAACGGCGCGGATGCCCGTGTTCCGAACTGACTCTTCAATGGGATTGAACGTCGCGTCCCTGATGCTGGCGTCGGATGAGCCTGTGATTTCGCAGCTCTGGATAACGTCCCATACCGCGATCCGGTGGCGTTTTAGCATCATTCTTTTCTCACCGTTGCCCGTAGGCGGGGACTCGCTGAACAGCGTTGCCAGCAGGTCCCAGAAACGGTTCTGCGGATTCCCGTAATAAAATCGGCTTTCCCTGGACTTGACCGAGGGAAAACTGCCCAGGATCAGGACGAGGCTGTCAGGGCGGATAAACGGGGGAATCGGATGGACCATGCGCATCGACGGTCTCACGCTCCTCAGGGACAGGATATGCCGGTTTGCCTTGCTCCGCAAGCCCGCAGGCGGCTTGCCGTCCTTGCCCCTCCTGACGCGCGCATGGTATAATTCCTCCGGCGACACGCCAAAGGAGACACGAATGTTCGACAAGCTGAAAGCCTCGCTGGGGCTTGGCGCCGAGGCGCAGCTCAAGCCGTTGCGCAAACAGGCGGAAGCCATCGAAGCGATGGAGCCCCGGTTTGAAAAAATGAGCAACGAGGAGCTTCGCGCGCAGACTGGCATATTCAAAGAGCGCCTTTCCAAGGGAGAAACCCTGGACGCCATCCTGCCGGAAGCTTTCGCGGCTGTACGGGAGGCCTCCAAACGCACGCTGGGGCTCCGGCCTTTCTCTGTCCAGCTCATCGGGGGCATCGTCCTTCACCAGGGACGCATCGCAGAGATGAAGACGGGCGAAGGTAAAACCCTCACCGCATGCCTGCCCGCCTACCTGAACGCCCTTGCGGGCGCGGGCGTGCACATCGTGACGGTCAACGATTACCTCGCCAAGTTTCAGGGCGAAGACATGGGCAAGCTTTTTCGCTTTCTGGGGCTGACCGTCGGCGTCATCATCCATGACCTGGACAACGGGCAGAGGCGCCATGCCTATGCCTGTGACATCACCTACGGTACCAACAATGAAATGGGCTTTGACTACCTGCGTGACAACATGGTCGTCTATAAGAAGGACATGGTCCAGCGCGGACACGCGTACGCGATCGTGGACGAGGTGGACTCCATCCTCATTGACGAGGCCAGGACGCCTCTGATCATTTCCGGCCAGGGCGAAAAATCCACCGACCTGTACGAGCGCGCGGACCGGTTTGTCTCCCGCCTGAAGCGCGATGAGGACTTCACTGTCGAGGAGAAGGACCGGGCGGTCGTCTTTACGGACATTGGCGCGCACAAGGCAGAGCAGGCGTTCACCGTGGATAACCTGAATGACCCGGAGAACAACGAGCTCAACCATCACCTGCTCCAGGCGCTGAAAGCCAACGCCCTGTTCAAAAGGGACGTGGACTATGTCGTCCAGAACGGCGAGGTCGTCATCGTCGACGAATTCACCGGCCGCCTGATGATCGGCAGGCGCTATTCAGACGGCCTGCACCAGGCCATTGAAGCCAAGGAACACGTCAAGGTGGAACGTGAGAGCAAGACGCTGGCGACCATCACGTTCCAGAACTACTTCAGGATGTACAAAAAGCTCTCCGGAATGACCGGAACGGCCAAGACTGAGGAAGCGGAGTTCCAGGGGATCTACGCGCTGGACGTCGTTCAGGTGCCCACCAACATGCCGATGATCAGGCAGGACCTCAACGACATGGTCTACCGGTCCAAAAAGGGAAAATACAACGCGGTGGTCGAGGAGATAGCCCGCCGGTATGATAAGGGGCAGCCCTTGCTGGTCGGCACGATTTCCGTAGAAGTATCCGAATACTTAAGCCACATGCTGTCCATGCGCGGCATCCGCCATGAAGTGCTCAACGCCAAGCAGCACGCGCGGGAGGCTTCCATCGTCGCGCAGGCCGGGCACCTGGGCGCTGTGACCATCGCCACCAACATGGCAGGCCGCGGCACCGACATCCTCCTAGGCGGCAATCCGGACTATATCGCGCGCAGGACCCTGCGCCAGGAAGAAGTCCCGGAAGAGATCATAGAGGAAGCGACCGGGAAGAACGAGGACGTGTCCGACGAGGTGCGCCTGGCGCGCAAACGCTTCCTGGAACTCAAAGAGGAGAATAAGAAGGTCACCGACCTTGAGCACGACCAGGTCGTTGCGCTCGGCGGCCTGCACATCATCGGCACCGAGCGGCATGAGAGCCGGCGCATTGACAACCAGTTACGCGGGCGCGCGGGACGCCAGGGCGATCCGGGCTCCAGCCAGTTTTTCATCTCCCTGGAGGATGACCTGATGCGCCTCTTCGGGGGCGAACGGATCGAGCCGCTGATCGGCAAACTGGGGATGAACGAGGATGAGCCGCTGGCCGCGGGCATGCTGACCAGGCAGATCGAGAACGCGCAGAAACGCATCGAGAGCCGCAACTATGAGAC
>CAZJCB010000001.1:14929-36923 GCA_964544245.1 uncultured Christensenella sp. | reverse complement strand
CCGCCGAGATCACCTGGTGGGCGTTCCCGACCTTTGGCCAGAAGGACGGCGCCCCCGCCGGCACCTATGAGCAGACCCTGGTCGAAGCCTTCCAGGCGAAGTACCCGGGCATCACCGTCAAGCTGGAGACCATCGACTTCCAGTCCGGCCCCGAAAAGCTGACCGCGGCCATCGAGGGCGGCAAGGCTCCGGACGTCTTGTTTGACGCCCCCGGCCGCATCGTCGAGTACGGCAAGAACGGCAAGCTGGTCTCCCTGGACGACCTGTTCACGGACGAGTTCAAGGCCGACGTCGGGAACGACGCGCTGCTGAGCGCCTGCTCCGACGGGACCACCTACTGGATGTACCCCATCAGCTCCTCTCCCTTCTTCATGGCCATCAACCAGCAGGCCTTTGAGCAGGCGGGCGCGATGCAGTACGTCAACCTCGAAGGCGACCGCACCTGGACGACAGAGAACTTTGTCAAGGCGCTGGAAGCCATCAACGCGGCCGGCCTGCTGGGCGGCTCCGTCTACTGCGGCGGCCAGGGCGGCGACCAGGGCACCCGCGCGCTGGTGAGCAACCTGTTTGGCGCCAAGATCGCCAACGAAGAGAAGAACCAGTACACCATCAACACCGAAGAAGGCAAAAAGGCCCTCTCGCTGCTCAAGGACCTGGTCGACAAAGGCCAGCTGGAAGCCGGCACCGACATCGTCGCGGGCGACGAGATCAAGCTGTTCGCCCAGAACGTCCTGACCATGTCCTTCTGCTGGGGCACCAGCGCCGCGAAGAACAACGTGACCGAGTTCACCCAGGTCTTCCTGCCCTTCCCGTCCGACGACGGCGTGCCGGAACTGGAATACCTGGTCAACGGCTTCTGCGTGTTTGACAACGGCGACGAGAACCGTGCCGAGGCCGCCAAGCTGTTCATCGACTTCCTGTGCAACAGCGAAGAAGTGGGCAAACAGAACGTGCTGGCCACCGGCGCCTTCCCCGTCCGGCAGAGCTACGGCAACCTGTACGAAGGCGTCGCGAACTACGACCTGCTGGCCGCGTTCGCCAAGTACTACGCGCCCTATTACAATACCATGAACGGCTTCGCCAACATGCGCCTGCAGTGGTGGACCATGCTCCAGGCCGTCCTCACCGGCGCCAAGGACATCGACACCGCCCTTGCCGACTACACCGCCGAGTCCAACAAAGTCTTCTGATTCACAGGACAACCATAAAGGGGGCGGGCGACCGCCCCCTTCCCTTAGGGGGCTGAGAGGAGGACTCCTTGAGCACGCTGACACGAAACGACAGGCTTTTTGCCCGCTCGCGCGCCCTGCAGCGGGTGCAGACGAGGGTGTCCTACCTCTTCCTGCTGCCCGCCCTGCTGTTCTTTTTCGGGTTTGTCATCTTCCCGATGGGGATGGGGATCTACACCAGCTTCTTCAACTACACGATGCGGGACTTCAACTTCGTCGGGCTGGGGAATTATCTTGAGCTGATGGGCGACGCCACCTTCGGCCGCTCCGTGGTGAACACGCTGGTCATCGTGGTGGCGTCCGTGCCCCTGGTGGGGCTGTTCTCCCTCTGGGTCGCCACCATCATCTACCGGCTGCCGGTATTCTCCCGCTCCTTTTACCGCGGGGTGTTCTACCTGCCGGTCGTGATGGGCTCCGTGCCCGTGGTCGTGGTGTGGAAATGGGTGTTCAACAAGTATTACGGCGTGCTCAACTGGCTGTTGAAGACGCTGGGGGTGATGGACGTGAGCGTCAACTGGCTGGGCGACGCGCGCTACGCCATCTGGTGCGTCCTGGCCATCCTCTTCACCACCTCCATCGGCCAGCCCATCGTGCTCTACGTGGCCTCCCTGGGCAACGTGGACCAGTCGCAGATCGAGGCGTCCGAAGTCGACGGGGCGAGCAAGTGGCAGACCTTCCTGCACGTGAAATGGCCCTCCCTGCTTCCCACGACGCTGTACGTGCTGGTCATCACCACCATCAACTCCTTCCAGTGCTTCGCGCTCATCCAGCTGCTCACCCGCGGGGGCCCCAACGGCAGCACCAGCACGGTGATGTACTACCTCTACGACACCGCCTTCAAGCTGTACCGCTACGGCTATGCCAACGCCATGGGCGTCATCCTGGCCATCCTGATCGCGCTGTTCAGCGCGTTCCAGTTCCGTGTGATGCGCACGGCGGAGTAGGGGAGGAGGAGAAAAGATGTCGACGATTTCCATTAAAACCAGGCGCTCCCCCTACATGGCCCTGATGGGCGCGCTGCTCTTCCTGGTGTCCCTGACCTTTATCTTCCCCTTTTACTGGATCATCACGGGGTCCTTCAAGAGCACCGCGGAATTGAACGCCGTCGTGCCGGTGTGGTTCCCCCGGGACGTCACCGCCGAGCACTACACCAAGCTGTTCGTCGAGCCCTCGCTGCGCTGGCTGCTCAACTCCATGGTGATGTCGCTCTTTTCCATGATCCTGGTCTGCGCCGTGGCGTCCATGGCCGGCTACGTGCTGGCCAAGAAGCGCTTCCCGGGGCGGATCGCGCTGTTCTCCCTGCTGGTGGGGGCGATGGCGCTGCCCAAGCAGGTCATCCTGATCCCGCTGGTGCGCATGATGAACACCCTGGGGCTCTACGACACCCTCTTGTCGGTCATCCTGCCCAGCGTCGGCTGGCCGTTCGGCATTTTCCTGATGAAGCAGTTCGCCGAGGGCATCCCCGGGGAGATGATGGAAGCCGCGCGCATCGACGGCGCGGGGGAGGTGCGCACCTTTACCTCCATCGTGATGCCCATGATCAAGCCGGCCTTCGGCGCGCTGGCCATCTTTACCTTTATCACCGTGTGGAACGACTACACGATGCAGCTGGTGATGCTGACCTCGCGCACCAACCTGAGCATCTCCCTGGGCATCGCCACCCTGCAGGCAGAATACAGCACCAATTACGGGCTGCTGATGGCGGGCGCGACGCTGGGTTCGGTGCCCATCGTCCTGATCTTCATCTTTTTCCAGAACACCTTTACCCAGGGCATCGCGCTGGGCGCAGTCAAGGGCTGAGTATTCAAAGCAGTCGGAAAGGGACACCAAGCATGAAAAGCGACAAGGACACCGCGAAGAGCTACGCCGGCATCTACCCGGCCTTTTACGCGTGCTATGACGACGTTGGCGGGATCTCGCCCAGCCGCACCCAGGCGCTGGCGCGCCACCTGCTCTCCCAGGGGGTGCAGGGGCTGTACGTCAACGGCTCTTCGGGCGAGTGCATCTACCTGAGCGTGGAGGAGCGCAAGACCGTCCTGGAGAACGTGATGGAGGCCGTCGGCGGGAAAATGACGGTCATCGCCCACGTGGCCTGCAACAATACGCGCGACTCCATGGAGCTGGCGCGCCACGCGGAAAAGCAGGGCGTCGACGCGGTCGCCGCCATCCCGCCGATCTATTTCCGCCTGCCGGAGCACGCGATCGCGAAGTACTGGAACGACATCAGCGCCGCCGCGCCGAACACCGACTTCATCATCTACAACATCCCCCAGCTGGCGGGCGTCAGCCTGACCCTGCCCCTCTTTAAGGAAATGCTTAAAAACCCGCGCGTCAGGGGGGTGAAGAACTCCTCCATGCCGGTGCAGGACATCCAGATGTTCAAGGACGCGGGCGGGGAAAGGGTGGCCGTGTTCAACGGGCCGGACGAGCAGCTGGCCGCCGGGCTGATGATGGGCGCGGACGGCGGCATCGGCGGCACCTACGCGGTGATGCCCAGGCTCTTCCTGAAGACCTGGGACCTGGTCCGCTCGGGAGAGGTGGAGACGGCGATCAGGCTGCAGAACGGGATCTGCCGCGTCATCTACGCCCTGTGCGAATGCAGCGGCAGCATGTACGCCGTGATCAAGGAAGTGCTGCGCCGCAAGGGCGTCAGCTGCGGCGGCGTGCGCGCGCCGCTGGCCCCGCTGGCCCCCGGGGACATGAAGCAGGCGGACCTGTGCGAAAAGATGATCAGGGAAGCGGAGCGGGAATACCTGGGCGCGTGAGCTTGAATCTGCTAATCCTTCGCCAGCGCGAGGTAGGGCGGGGCGCCCTGCAGGTCAGGCGGCTGAATGAGCCAACGGATCATGCCGAAAGGCCGGGGGCTGCCGTCCGGCACGGTTCCTGGCGGCAGACGGAGCTCATAACGCTCCGCCTTGAAGCGGCGGCGCACCAGCGCCATCGCCTCCTGCCAGGACATGCCGCAGAGGGCCAGCTCGCTCACGCGGAGGAAACCGTCCCGCCTTTCGCAGACCGCGGCGGCCTCGCCCCGTCCGCTTTTCAGGAGAAGGACGCCGCCGCCGGAGGCCTGCGCGGACTTGATCACAAAGGCCAGGGCCTCTTCATCCCAGGAGGCAAAGAGCTGGCTGCCGGAAAAGGCAGCGGCCCTCAGCCTGGAATAATCGCCGGGCGTGCAGTCTAAAACCTCGCCGTGAAGAGCCTGGGCGTCGATATCGCTCCCGGTCATCTGAAGTTCGCGAACATAGAACGCGGTCTGATAGCCGCGCCTGCCGTAAAAGGTGAAAAGCCCTTCGTCGGCCGGTACCAGCAGGGACGCGGCGGCCCCTTCCTCCCGCATCCTCTCGTGCGCCGCGCCGAGCAGCTCCGTGCTGATCCCCTGGCCGCGGCGCTCCTTTTTTGTCGCGACCGCGAACACGTAGCGGGCCGGGAAACGCTGCCCGGGGGCGGTGAGCGTCAGGGGCAGCATGCTGAGCATCCCGGTAATCCCGCCGTCCGTTTCCATCACCAGCATGTTTTCGTCCCGGTGGCGGGAACGGAAATAGAACGCGGTCTCTTCCCGGCTGTCCCCGAAGGCTTCCTGCCACAGGGACATGAGCGCGGGCAGGTCGGACGCCTGAGGCCTGCGGATCACAGGGGAGCGATCAGCTCGGCGGAGCTTTTTTCCAGCAGGAAGGCCGGGTCATAGGACAGTTTGGCCTTCCTCAGCCCTTCGTCGCCCGCGTCGTCCTCGCGGTTGACGTAGCGGAAGCCCTGGCAGTTCTCATGCGCGAAGAGCTGGTTGATCATCTGATAGGCGCCCTGGATCTCGTAAAACGCCTTTTCGATGTGGACGATGTAGGTGCTCCCGTTGAGCGGCTCGCCCATCGCGAAGGCGATCGCGCGCCCGCCGGCGCGCAGGATGCCCCCCTGAAGCCCCAGGTCAAAGAAATGCTTGAACGCCTGCTCCACCGCGCAGGATTCATCAAACAGGTTTTCGTCCTCCCGGCAGCCCGCGGCCAGGCACCATTCCAGGCTCATCCTGTGCGCGTCCGCGATGTTGTCCCTGGTGATCTGCTCATAGGACCAGTCGCGGTTGTCCATCTTGAAACGGTTGATGTGGTTGCGCTTGGAGCTCAGCTTTTTGCCGGCGAGGGAGATCAGGCGCTCCGCCTCGTAGTAATAGTCATAATCGTCGCGGTCCGGCGTGATCCTGAACTTGCCGGGGAAGGCGGTCTCCAGCCTGTCCCGGTCCTCGTTCACCAGGGTGTTGAATACCAGCGGCTTACCGATGTCCCTGGTGTACTGGTACAGCGCGCGGACCACCCGGTCCACGGGGCCGGCGCCGGTGGGAAAGATGAAGCTGGGGTTGTCCGGGTCGGACATGATCACCAGCCTGTCCTCAAAACGGGCGGCGCTGAGCTTGTAGACCTTGCGCCAGATAAAGTTGGACGTGAAGCTGTATTCCAACGCGCTGCGGTGGCCCGTCTTCAGGGCCTCGTCCATCCAGGCGCGGTCGTCCAGGGTGAGGGGTGAAAACGCCAGGGTCGATACGGTTGAGGAGATCATGAACACACCTTTCCATTGGTTTTCCTGTTCTCCAGGCGGAAACCGGTCAAAACCCGCGCCTGGGAACGCTTCCAGTATACCCCATTTCTCCCCGGGTTCAAAGCGTGACTGCTCTTTGGTCAACCCCTTTGCGGGCCGGCGGGGGAACGTTTTTCGCGGGAAATATGGCGGTATGGCGCGGGCTGTGATATAATCCACATAGTGATGAATGGGCAAATGGCGCGGGTTTTCCCCCTTTTGCCCGGCGGGACAGGCCGAATAGGGGAGGAAGGGGGCAGCGCAGGGGGATGAGGGGGACATACGCGGGCGTCAGCCTTGAAAACTACCGCCGCAATATCGGCGCCGTCCGTTCCCTGATCGGCGGGTCCGTCAGGCTGATGGCCGTGGTCAAGGCGGACGCCTACGGGCACGGGCTGATCAGGATCGCGGGGGCGGCGCAGGAAGCCCGGGCCGACTGGCTGGGGGTCGCGCTGGCGGAGGAGGGGATCGCCCTGCGCGAAGCCGGGATCACCCTGCCCATCCTCGTTTTTACCGGCCTGCGCGCGCAGGACACCCTCGACGCGGTGCACCACGGGCTGACCCTGACTGTATTCACCCCGGAACACCTGGCTTTCGCCCGGGCGGCTGCGGAGCAGTCGGGCAGGGCCGCCGAGGTCCATATCAAACTGGACACCGGCATGAACCGCATCGGCGTCCGGGAAGAGGGAGACCTGCGGGCCCTCCTGGAAGAGACCTCCTTGCATCCCGGCCTTCGCCTGACCGGGGCGTTCACGCACTTTGCCTGCGCGGATGACCCGGACCCCGCTTTCACGGACCGCCAGCTGGCGCGCTTTCACCGGATGGCCAAGGCCTTGCCGGAGGGCATCCTCCTGCATACCGCCGGTTCCTCCGCCCTCCTCACCCGGCCGGACACGCGCTTTCACATGGTCAGGGCCGGCCTGGCGCTGTACGGGTATTCTCCGGTGGCGACGCCCCTGCCCCTGGAGCCTGTGCTGAGCTGGAAGGCGGAAATCAGCCATGTGAAGGCCATCCAGGCGGGCGAATCGGTCAGTTACGGGGCGACCTTTACCGCGCGGGAGGCCACGCGGGTCGCGTCCCTGTCCGTGGGCTACGGGGACGGGTTCAGCCGGCTGCTATCCAACCGCGGCACGGTGCTCATCTCCGGGCGGCGGTGCCGGGTGCTCGGCCGCGTGTGCATGGACCAGATCATGGCCGACGTGACGGGCATACCGGACGTGCGGCCGGGGGACGAGGCGGTCCTCATCGGCAGGCAGGGCGGGGAAATGATCACCGCGGAGGACATCGCCCGGGAAACGGGTACGATACCGTATGAGGTGCTGCTCAACATCTCAAAACGCGTGCCCAGGAGATACGAATCAACCTGAAGGGGAAGAGGATGCAGAAGGACACGAAACCGGCAGCCAGGAAGAAAAGCGCGCCGATAATCCGCAAGCCCTACCTGAAGGGGCGCGCCGTCAGCGCCTTGGCCGCAAAGCGGGGCCTTCGGGTATCCGGTTACCTGCTCATATCGGCCGTCCTGTTTTTCTTCCTGGGGCAGCTGCTGGCGCTGGACGCGGCCTGGCTGCGCGTTCCGCTCAACCTGGCGGTGCTCGCGGCCTTCGCGGCCCTGATGTACAACGAAGGCGCTCGCATGGGGGAGGGGGACGTCTCTTTCGCCGAAATCGCGCTGGGCCGCAAAAAGGACGGCAAGACGGTCTCGCAGGCCGAGATCGACCGCTGCTACCATCCGGGCAAAGGTTTTTTCACCGCGCTGGCCGGTTCGCTGCCTGTCGTGCTGCTGTGCCTGGTCTACGCCTTCATGGCGGTTCCGGACCGGTACACCCTGGGCGCGCTGCCGTCCTGGCTGAGCGCCTATCAAAGCCGGGCGGACATCAGCCTGGCGCTCTCCTATTACAATGACCGGACGGGCCCGCAGGCGGTCGATTTCCTAAGGCTGGCGGTCCGCCTGCTGATCTTCCCCTACGTGAACCTGGCCGGGGCCGGGAACAAGGCGGCCCTGCTGCTGGTGGAGCGCCTGTCGCCCCTGCTGGTGACCATCGCGCCGATGTTTTACGGGGTCGGCTACCTGCAGGGGGAACGCTACCGGGCCCTGATCCATGGCGGCATCGCGGCGAATGAACGCAGGGCCGCCAGGCGCAGGAAGAAAGCCCAGAGGCCGCAGCGCCGGGAACCGCGGCAGCTGGTCTGATGGCCCTGCGCGTCATCGGGGGCGAATTCCGATCCCGCCTGCTCCAGGCGCCCAGAGGGATGGATACCCGCCCCACGCGCGCGATGGTCCGGGAAGCGGCGTTCAACATCCTCCAGGGCCGCTGCCCGGGCGCGCAGGTGCTGGACCTCTTTTCCGGAAGCGGGGCGATGGGGTTTGAGGCGCTCAGCCGCGGGGCGGAGTTCGCGGTGTTCAGCGACACGTCCCGGGAAGCGGTCGAAGCGGTCAAGGCGAACGCCGCTACTCTGGGGGTCGGGCAGAAATGCCAGGTGCTGCACGCAGACTGGCAGAAGGCGTTCAGGCGGCTACAGGGGACGGGAAGGCGCTTCCACCTGGTGTTTCTGGATCCGCCCTACGGGCTCGGCGTGGAAAACGTCCTCGGCCTGCTGCCCCGGTTGGGGCTGATGGCGGGCGGCGGACTGGCGGTAGTGGAGCATTCCGTAAAGTACCAGCCGGCGGTTCTGCCAGGGTACTCTGTTTTCCGGATAAAGACCTACGGGCAGACCGCGCTGACGGTGATGGAGTGGGGTGATGAACAGGCATGAAGGCGATTTTCCCAGGCAGTTTTGACCCGGTCACCAAAGGGCACCTGGACCTGATCTCCCGCGCGGCAGCACTGTGCGAAGAGCTGGTTGTCGCCGTGCTGGTCAACCCGGACAAGCAGGGGCTGTTCACGGCGGAAGAACGGCTGTCCATGCTCAGGGAAGCCTGCGCAGGGCTTCCCAACGTCACCTTCGTCCGCTTTTCCGGGCTCCTGGCCGACCTGGCCAGGGAAACCGGCATCCGCCTGGTCATCCGCGGCGTGCGCACGGCGGCGGACCTGGACGCGGAACTCGCCATGGCCGGGGCGAACAAGACCCTGCTGCCCGGGCTGGAAACCGTCCTGCTCCCGGCGGCACCGGAGGTCTCCGGCATCTCCTCTTCCCTGGTCCGCCAGATCGCTTCATTCGGCGGAGACCTTGACCCCTTCGTGCCCCAAAGCGCCGCGGAAGCGCTCCGCAGGCGTTATGATAAAACAGAGAAGAAACAATAAAGGAGGGCACCCCCATGGCCAGAACAGAACTGTTCACCCTGACGGACGAATTGAACCTGCTGCTCAAGAACGCGAAGAAGATCCCGCTCACCGACACCGTCATGCTCCATCAGGGCACTGTGACCGACCTGCTCAAGCGCCTCGTCTCCTCGTACGACCCCTCGCTTGAGAACGCCCAGAAAATCATCGACAACGAGGAAAACATCATCGTGGACGCGCAGCGCAAGGCTGAGGAAGCCATGCAGCACGCGCAGGCCCAGGCCCAGGGCATGGTCAACGAGGCGAACAACTATGCCCAGTCGTCCAAGCAGAGCGCGGAGGATTACTATGCCCAGACGCGCAAGGCGGCAGAGGACGAGGCCAGCGCCATCCAGGCCGACGCCCAGGCCCGCGCCCAGAACATGATCGAGGACGCCAAGGCGCAGGCGGACGAACTGGTGAGCAAGACGACCGTGCTGGCCAGGGCGGAAGCCCAGGCAAGGGAGATCCTGGAGAACGCGAACCAGCATGCCCAGGCGCTGCGCGCCCAGACGCAGAAGGAGCTGGACGGCCTGCTGGCGCATGTGGACGGGACCATCGCGGCGCAGCTGAACGAACTGCGCGCCATCCGCCAGAACGTCGCCGGCACCCAGTTTGACCAGGAGGGAAACTGACCCGGACTCCGGCTTTGCCGGAAAACTGAGGGAAGCCCCGCCGCCCGGTTCGGAATCGTCATGAAATAATGGGCCCATGATGATAAGGCCGACTGCGCTATGAGCTGCGAATTCGTTCTTTGCCAACCCGGATTGAAAAAGCGCCCTGATGAAGGACGCTTTTTATGACACTGGGCGTATGTTGCCCGCTATTTGAGCCTCTTGAGCGCTTCCTGATAGGCTGCCGCCAGCTGCGGGTCGTTCAGGTCCCCTGTGTCAAAGAACTTGTCCTTGAGTTCCTCCGGCATTTCGACGGTGATGTCCGGCGTGATGCCTTCCTTGTGCACCTTGCGCCCCAGGGGGGTGAAGTACTGCGCGTTGGTCAGCTGGAAACCGGATTTTTTATCGCTGAGCGGGAGGACGAACTGGATGATGCCCTTTCCGAACGTCTTTGTCCCGATCAGGCCGGCGCGCTGGTGGTCCTGCATCGCGCCGGAAAGGATCTCCGACGCCGAGGCGGAATTCTCGTTCACCAGCAGCAGCAGAGGCATTTCTTCCCTGCCCCTGTTTGTGAAGAATTCCTCTTTATGGCCAAACCGGTCCTGCGTGTAGTAGAGCATCTGCCCGTCCAGGAAGATGTCGCCGATGCCCTCCGCGTCCCTCGTCCAACCGCCGGGGTTGTCCCGCAGGTCAAAAATAAGGGACCGCATCCCCTGGGATTTCAGGTCGTCATAGGCTGCCTGGAAAGCCTCCGTGCTGCCGCCGGCAAACTCGAAGAGGATGATGTAGCCGACCTTGTCGTCCAGCATCCTGTACTCCACCCGGTTGACGATGATATCCGCCTTGATGAGGTCAAAGGGGATGACCTCGCCGTCGCGGACGATCTCGATGTGAACCTTTTCGCCCGGGACGCCGCGCATGATGTCCACAGCGTCCTGCATGGTCGCCGTCGTCACCTGGATGTCCTCGACCGTCAGGAATACGTCGCCTTTCCTGATACCGGCTGCTTCAGCCGGGGTGTTGCGGAACACGCGCGTGATGGTCACCGAGGAGTCATCGTAGTTGCCCAGCATCTGCACCCCGATGCCGGCGTATTTACCGGTATCGTCTTCCTGCCTCTTCTGCCAGGCTTCCTCGGGGTAATAGAAGGAATACGCGTCCTCCAGCCCGCCCAGCAGGCCCTGGATGGCGCCGTCGATCAGTTTCTGCGGGTCCGGTTCCTCATAATACAAGGCGTCCACATACTGCCTGACCTCATCCAGCAGTTCGTACTTTTTCAGCCGCTCATACTCTTCCCTGGGGATGGTGACCGTGTTTTTGCCGCTGTTGATCAGCCAGCTGGCATTGCCCAGCATAGGCAGGCTGAGGATCAGGACGAGGAGGAGCAGGATGCCCAGCAGCCGACGGATTCTTTTGGCGGGCCTGGTGTTGGGTTCATTCCCCCTTGTCATACTGCAATGCCCCTGCTTTCTCGCGCTTTTTCAAGTCACTTAACAGTTTGAAGGTCATCGCGTCCCGGAAATGCCGCAGGTCCAGGCCGCTTAATCTGTGCAGCTTGTCCAGCCGATAGACCAGGGTGTTCCGGTGGATGTACAGCTCCCGGGCGGAGTCTGTCAGGTTGAGGTCTTTGCTGATAAAAACGTCCACCGTCTCCAGCATCTCATCGTTGAAGAGCCTGGCGGTGCCGGTGTTGAACAGCAGCGACGCGTAGCGCCGGGCGGTTTCCCCGGGAATCTCCGAAAGGAAGCGCTCCAGGACCAGGCTGCGGTATTCATAGATCTGCCCAGCAGAGCGGAAGGTCCTGCCAATTTCGGCCGCCTGGCGTGCCTGCCGGTATGCATGCGCCAGTTCCCGCAGCGTAGCGACCGTTTCGCTCACGCCGATGTGCGCCTGGATGCCCAGTTCATTTTGCAGCGTGTCCTGCAGGGCCATGGTGTAGTCCATGATGTCCTCGGCGTTTTCACCCGTCATATCGCGGACGAGCAGCGCCTGCCGGCTGTCCAGGCCGATCAGCAGGTCGCTGTCTGTCATGGGCAAAACGTCGGCGAGGGCGTCCTTGGCGTTCAGGCCACGCAGCGAGTCGAGGCTGATGAGCACCGCGCACCGCGGCAGAACGTCTTTGATGCCGTAGTCTTCCATCATCGCGTCCAGTTCCTGCCCGCTGAGTTCGTCTGACAGCAGCCGCTTGAGCGCGTTGTTCAGGTCGTCTGTGACGCCGTGCGCCGCCTGGACCGCCTTGACCAGCCCGGTGGAAAGGAGCAGCAGGTCCTTCGCGCCCGGTTTGTCCCTGACGGCCAGTACCTGCGATCTCAGCCCGGGCAGGCTGAGGAACAGATACCCGTTCTTGGCGACCGGCGCGTTGTCCGACAGATCTTGGGGCAACAGGAACGTGTCCGGCAGGGAGGGGACCAGGCAGCGTCCCTCCCGGTCCAGCAGATAGACCGGCTGGCTCAGCGTTCCGAATACTTCGTCAATTTTATCCAGGATTCCGTTCAACACCGGTCTGTCCATCCCTCTTTCCATGATGCGGCGATTATATCACGCGCGTCCATGCTTGAAAAGGAAGGCGGCGGGGTGTAACCCATCCAGGAAAGCCGTGAAAATTTGCTCGGGTCCCGCGTTTCGGGTGGACTTTTCCATTCGGCGGGTTTATAATGTGGGCAAATACATAGCGCGGTCCTTATTTTTTTGAAGGGGGGCAGGTCACGCCGGACAAACGGCGGTCACGGGGAGATTCAATTGCCGCAGCGCGATGGCTGCGAATGAAAGGCAGGGTGTGACATGAACAAAAAACTGACAATCCAGCAGGCAGTGGACCTGGTCAAGGACGGCAGCGTGGTCATGATCGGCGGGTTCCTTTGCTGCGGGACACCGGACCAGCTGATCGACGCGCTGGTCAAAAAGGGAGTAAAAAACCTGACGCTCATCTGCAACGACACCGGCTTTGTCGACCGCGGCGTCGGCAAGATGGTCGTGGCGAAAATGTTCAGCAGGATCTACGCGTCCCATATCGGCACCAACAAAGAGACCGGCCGGCAGATGATGGCCGGCGAAACAGAAGTCAACCTGGTGCCGCAGGGCACGCTGGCCGAGCAGGTCCGAGCCGGCGGTTATGGGCTGGGCGGTTTCCTGACCAGGACAGGTGTTGGCACCGAAGTTGAAAAGGGCAAGCAGGTCGTGGAAGTCAAAGGCGAAAAGTTCCTGCTGGAGCTGCCCTTGCGAGCGGACGTCGCCCTCATTTTCGCGGACACCGCCGATGAGTTCGGCAACCTGGTCTTCCATGGCGCCACCCGCAACTTCAACGTCATCATGGCCGCGGCGGCGGACGTCACCATCGCCGAGGTCAGGCACGTCGTGCCCGTGGGCCGGCTGGACCCGGACGATGTGGTGGTGCCCGGCGCCTTTGTGACCCATATCGTCGAGGAGGAAAAATGATGGACAAGCAGCAAACGCAGGAGTTTATCGCAAAGCGTGTCGCCATGGAACTGGAGGAGGGGAACATCGTCAACCTGGGCATCGGCCTGCCGACGCTGGTGGCCAATTTCGTCCCGGCGGACAAGACCGTTTACTTCCAGTCGGAGAACGGCTTCATCGGCCTGGGGCCGGTGCCTGAAACGGGAAAGGAAGACCGGGACATCGTCAACGCCGGAGGCGCCTGCGTCACCATCCTGCCCGGCGGCGTGTTTTTTGACAGCGCGACGTCCTTTGGCATCATCCGCGGCGGGCATGTGGACATCACGGTGCTGGGCGCGCTGCAGGTGGATGAGAAGGCGAACATCGCCAACTATATGATCCCGGGGAAAATGGTGCCCGGCATGGGCGGCGCGATGGACCTGCTCTCCGGCGCGAAGAAGGTCATCGTCGCCATGGAGCACACGGCCAAGGGCAGCCCCAAGCTGCTCAGGCAGTGCAACCTCCCGCTGACCGCCGTGAACGCGGTGGACCTCATCATCACGGAGATGGGCGTCATCCGGATGAAGCCCGAAGGCTTTGAGTTGGTGGAGTACAACCCGGAATTCACGGTGGAAGAGATCAAGGCCGCCACGGACGCGGAGCTGCACATCTCCCCGGACCTGAAGGAAATGGCCGGCTGATTAAAGACGCTCAGTGTAAGCAGAGAACGCCGCCCGGATAAGGGGCGGCGTTCCTTTTGATGAAGGTTTCTATATGCGCTTCCCTTTGTTCCTTCCTGTGCCGAAAACCAATCCAAGGAGAATGAGCGTGCCGCCGAAGATGACATAGGCGATGGTAAACAGCTCATTGCCGGTCTGCTTGTACATGACCAGTTCTTCTTTTTCATTGATGGCATACATATGGCTCTGCGCGCTGTCCCGGGCGATGAACTGGGCCTCCTGATTCTCCGCGGTATTTCGAAGCAGCACGAGCGGCCGCTCGATGTAGCGGTCAAAAATCAAGCTCCTGTCAAACAGCTTTTCGCAGTATTGTCCGTTGATCTCCAGAATGTACAGCACAGAAGTGTCCAGGTCAGCCCGCAGGACAATGCGCTGGTCAAACAGCTCTTCGTTTCTTTGGACGAGTTTATCCAACTGCGCCTTCCCTGAAAGGGGATAAGGGAAGAACTGGGAGAGGAAGAGGGAAAAAATGAGGAGTATTGCTTCCAACAAAAGGAAGCGGGAGGTTTTTTTGTCCATGGTTCTCCTATATCGATATTGCCTGCCGTTATCAGGAAGCAGCGAAGACGGTTATCCCGTCTTCGCTGCTGGTAAAGGTTACTTGTATTGCTTATAGTACAGGAGCGACTGCTGGGAGGGCGACCGTCAGCATGCCGAACAGTTCGGGAAGGAACAGGAACCCAAGGCTGATGATCACGCCGGAAACCAGCAGCCCGACGACGCAGTAGCCCATGATGTCCCTGGCGCTCAATCCGGCGATGCCCAGTGCCGGCAGCGCCCAGAAGGGCTGGATCAGGTTGGTCCAGGCGTCGCCCCAGGCGATGGACATGGCGGTGACCGCCGGGTTGATGTTCAACTGGGCACCGGCCACCATGCTCACGGGGCCCTGAACCGCCCACTGGCCGCCGCCGGACGGAACAAACATGTTGATCAGGCCGGCCGCCCAGAAGGTGAACAGGGGCAGGGTCTTGACCGTGGAGATAGAGACAAAGGCATCCGAAATGACCTTGGCAAAGGAAAGCCCTTCCGCGTTGACCCCGGTCATCATGCCCATGATACCGGCGTAGAACGGGAACTGGACGAGAACGCCCGCCGCGCCCTTGACGGAGTCATTGACGGAGTTGAGGAAGTTGCGGGGTGTCCGGTGCAGGATGATGCCCAGGAAGAGGAAGATGAAGTTGACGATGTTCAGGTCCAGGTTGAATCCCTTTTTGATGAACCACATCACAATGAACACAATGCCGAACAGGCCGATGATGAGGGAGAGCACGGAACTGTTCTCCATCCGCTCCGCCGGGACCATGTCCTTCTTGCTGCGCTTGGGCGGCAGCACCGGATCGATGAGCAGGGCCGGGTCAATGGTTTTGACTTTGTCCCCGGTGGGGTGCATCCATGCGTTCACAAGGGGGAGGACGATAAACAGCACGGCCAGGATGGTCAGGTTCCAGGGAGAGAAGATGGTTTGCGTAATGGGGACGGAAGAGGTCAGCGCGCCGCCTGTCTCCTTGAGGATGGCGTCGCTGAAGGTGGCGATCTTCAGCGGGATGGAACCGGACATGCCGCCGTGCCAGCACACGAAGGACGTATAGGCGGTGGCGATGGCCAGGGCATAGTCCAGCCCGCGCACCTTCTTGGCCACGCGTTTTGCAAGCAGCGGCCCGATGACCAGGCCGAAGCCCCAGTTGACGAAGTTGGCCAGGAAGGAAATGATGCCGATGAACCAGATGGCGGTCGTCGGGGTCTTGGGCACGCCGGCCAGTTTGTCCAGCACCTTCCCGACGGGTTTCGTGTCAGCCAGAACATAGCCGGTCACGACGACCAGGGCCATCTGCATGGCGAAGGCGAGCAGGCTCCAGAAACCGTTGCCCCAGTGGTTGATCATGTCCAGGGGGCCCTGGCCGGTGAACCCCATGCCGGCGAGGAAGGTGATGATGGTCAGGATGACGGCGAACAGCAGGGCGTCCGGCAGCCATTTCTGAACCAGGTTGACACAGGCGTTTACGAACTTTTTAAACATTGGCCGTAAATTCTCCTTATGTTTGATAGACCAGATTCCATTTCCGAGTCAGTCTCCGGGATTTCCCTGCCGAAACATCCGTACAAGCCGCGGTACTGTGTTTTTTGATATCCTTGTTGAACGGGTTTGGCGGATAAATCCTCCATAAGCAGATGCGCCCAGCGCCTGTCAGTTCTGCAGCATGCCCCACTCCCCTTCTATTGACCGAATCAAACGAAAACAATCATAATTGTCGGATACTTCCCTGTCAAGCGGAAATGAATATTTTCAGGTTCGGGGCGTTATACCCGCTTGAGGATGACCGCGGTGCCCATGCCGCCGCCGATGCACAGGGAGGCCAGGCCGACCGTCCGGCCGGTCCGCCTGAGCCCGTAGAGCAGCGTCACCAGGACGCGGTTGCCCGAGGCCCCGACCGGGTGCCCCAGCGCGATGGCACCGCCGAAGAGGTTGGTCTTTTCCAGGATCGCCTCCTGGCTCATCCCGTGCTCCTCGCTCAGCTCTTTCAGCACGCCCAGCGACTGCGCCGCGAAGGCCTCGTTGAGCTCGATCAGCTCCATGTCCTGCAGCTTCAGCCCCGCGTTCTTCAGCGCCTTGCGCACCGCGGGCACCGGGCCCAGGCCCATCACCGAGGGCTCCACGCCGCCCTGGCCGACGCCCAGGATCTCCGCCATCGGGGTCAGCCCCAGTTCCTTCACGGCCTTCTCGCTGGCCAGGAGCACGAAGGAAGCGCCGTCGTTGATGCCCGAGGAACTGCCCGCGGTCACCGTGCCGTCTTTCTTGAACGCCGGGCGCAGCTTGGCCAGCTTCTCCGGGTTCGTCCCGCGGTTGGGGAACTCGTCCCGGTAAAAGACCACTTCTTCCCGGCCCGCCTTGACCGTCAGGGGAACGATCTCCTCGTCAAAGGCGCCCCCGTCCACGGCCTTGATGGCCTTCTGCTGGGAAGCGTACGCGAAGGCGTCCTGCTGTTCGCGGGTAATGCCGTGGCGCGCGGCGACGTTTTCCGCCGTGATGCCCATGTGGACGTTGTCAAACACGTCGGTGAGCGCGTCCTTGAGCATGTGGTCCTCCACCTGGAAGGCGCCCATCTTGATGCCCTTGCGGGTCTCCTTGGGCAGAAGGTATGGCGCGCCGGACATGGACTCCACGCCGCCGGCGACGATCAGGTCGGCCCCGCCGCTGTTTATCTCCGCCATGCCGTTGAGCACGGCCTTCATGCCGGAGCCGCAGAGCATGTTCAGGGAGTAGGCGCAGACCTCCACCGGGATGCCGGCTTTCACGGCGATCTGCCGGGCGATGCCCTGGCCCAGGCCGGCGGAGAGGATGTTGCCGCAGATCAGCTCGTCCACCTGCTCCGGCCTGACCTTCGCGTCCTGCAGGACGGCCTTGACGACCTGCGCGCCCATGTCCGCCGCGCCGGTCCCGCCCAGCGCCCCCATGAAAGACCCGATGGCCGTGCGCCGCGCGCTGACAATTAAAACCTTTCCCATGTTTCCTCCTTCTGTACATCAACGCAAATCACACAGGGAACTGTGTCTGCGAAGAGATAATTGGAACTGGATTTACTTTTACGCCTGGAAAGCCCATTTGTCAAGAGAAAAACGGGTATTTTCATTAAGTGGATGAAGGAAGTTTCGGTGAATGACTTTATGGCCGGATTCCGCCGTTCCGGTCGGCGGATGCTTGCATTCACATGGCAAAAATGGTATTTTATCATGCGGCGCTTCTTTCATGAAGGAAACGCCTGATGATCAGGAGGACGAGCATGAGCTACACGACAGAAAAAATCAGCGGCAACCAGACCCGGATCCATTTCACGGTCCCGGCGGAGACCTTTGACGCGGCGATGCAGCAGGCGTACCTGAAAACACGGGGCCGAATCAACGTCCCCGGCTTCAGGAAGGGCAAGGCGCCCCGCAGGCTGATTGAAAGCATGTACGGAGAATCCGTTTTTTATGACGAAGCCTTTGACCAGATCTTTCCGGACCTTTATGAGGAAGCGGTTGAAAAGGAAAACCTCTTCCCCGTGGACCAGCCCGAAATGAAACTGGACCAGATCGGTTCAGGCAAGGAATTGAAGTTCGACGTGACAGTGTACGTGAAACCCGAGGTCACCCTCGGCGCTTACAAGGGGCTCAAGGGCGTCCGCCACCTTCATCCGGTCCCGGATGAGGAGATCCAGCGCCGCATCGCCCGCGACCTGGAAAAAGTGACCACCAGGGAAGACGTCAAGGACCGCCCCCTGCAAACGGGGGACACTGCGGACATCGATTATTCCGGCAGCGTGGACGGCATCCCCTTTGAAGGCGGGGAGGGCAAGGGGCAACAGCTCAAGCTCGGCAGCGCTTCCTTCATCCCCGGATTTGAGGAGCAGCTGGTCGGCCTGAATGTCGGGGACGAAAAGACCATCACGGTCACTTTCCCCCAAGGGTATCATCAGGAGAGCCTGTCCGGCAAGGAAGCGCAGTTTTCTGTCAGGGTCAACGGGGCGACCGCCGAAGTAAAGCCCGAACTGGACGACGATTTCGCCCAGGACGTGTCGGAACACCAGACCTTTGAAGCCTACCGTGCGGCCATCGTGAAAGAACTTGAAGAACTGCGTGACAAGCAGGCTGAAACGCACCTGGAAGACAGCCTCATCCAGCAGGCGGTGGACGCAGCTGACTGCGACATCCCGGAGGCCATGGTGTCCCGGCAGACCGACAGGCTGGTCCAGAACATGAAGGTCCAGATGCTCTACCAGGGCTTCCGGATGGAAGACTACCTGAAGTATACCGGTACCACGGAAGAGGAGATGCGCGGTCGCTTCCGCCAGGACGCGGTCAACCAGGTGAAGACGGACCTGGTCATCCAAGCCATCGGCAAAGCGGAAAAAATTGAGGCTGCCGAGGAAGAGGTCGACGGGGAAATCGCCCGACGTGCGCAAAGCGCGAACACCGAATTCGCCAAGTACAGGCAGGAGCTGAGCGAGGACCAGCTGGAGAACTTCAGGGACCTGGTCGTCAGCCGCAAAGTGATCGATCTGATCAAGGGCCAGGCCGAAATCACCGTGCACGAAGGCGAACATGACGACATAAACGCGGAGGAGGTCCTCAGGCAGGTGCAGGAAGCGCTGCCGGAGGACGACGAAGGGCCGGAAGCGGAAGAAACCGGGAAGAAGCCGGCCAGGAAGAACAAAAAGAATGAGAAGCCCCAGGAGGGCTGATCCGGAGGAAACATGGCAGAATACCTGATCCCTTATGTAGTTGAACGTTCCGGCAACGCGGAGCGGTCTTTCGACATTTACTCCCGCCTGCTCAAGGACCGCATCGTGTTCCTGTCCGGCCCCGTCACCGACGGGCTGGCCAACACCGTGGTCGCCCAGCTGCTCTTCCTGGAGATGGACAACCCCAACGCGGACATCTCCCTGTACATCAACAGCCCGGGCGGCTCGGTCACAGCGGGCATGGCGATTTTTGACACGATGCAGTACATCAAGGCGCCGGTCCGCACCGTATGCATCGGCATGGCCGCTTCCATGGGCGCGTTCCTGCTCATGGCGGGCGCGAAGGGCAAGCGCATGGCGCTGCCCAATTCCGAGGTGATGATCCATCAGCCTTCCGGCGGCGCCGAAGGCCCGGCGACGGACGTTACCATCAGGGCGGAGTGGCTGCTGAAAACCAAGAAGAAAATGACAAGGATGATGGCGGAAATGACCGGACAGCCGGAAGAGAAGATCGCCAACGACGTTGAGCGGGACTTTTTCATGTCCGCGGAGGAAGCCAGGAAGTACGGCATCATCGACGAGATTTACGAGCCCCGCAAAGCCGAGGAGAGCAATGGCATAAGAACTGAGTGACACCCGCAAGCCGCCGCGCTGCAGTTTCTGCGGCAAAAACCAGAACGAGGTGCAGCAGCTCATTGCGGGCCCCAACGCCTACATCTGCGATGAATGCGTCGCGCTGTGCGGCGAGGTTATCGGCGAAAACCGCAGCCACAAGGACGCGGCTTCCTCTTCGGCGCCCAGGATCATGCCGCCAGAGGAGATCAAGAAGACGCTGGACGAGTATGTCATCGGCCAGGAGCGCGTCAAACGCGCCCTGTGCGTTGCGGCGTACAACCATTACAAACGCATCCGTTCCAACCAGAAGCGAAAGCCCGAGGTTGAACTGCAAAAGTCCAACATCCTCCTGGTCGGGCAGACCGGCACGGGCAAGACCTATCTTGCGCAGACCCTCGCCCGTATCCTCAACGTACCTTTCGCGATTGCGGACGCCACCTCGCTGACCGAAGCCGGCTACGTGGGGAGGACGTGGAGAACATCCTGCTGCGCCTGATCCAGGCGGCTGGCGGGAACATCCAGGCGGCCCAGCAGGGCATCATCTACCTGGACGAGGTCGACAAGATCTCCAGGAAAAGCGAAAACGTGTCCATCACCCGCGACGTGTCCGGCGAAGGGGTCCAGCAGGCGCTGCTGAAGATCCTGGAAGGCACCATCGCCAACGTACCGCCCCAGGGCGGGCGCAAGCACCCGCAGCAGGAGACCATCCCCATCGACACCTCCAACATCCTCTTCATCTGCGGCGGCGCCTTTGACGGGCTTGAGAATATCATCGCCAGCCGCATGGGCAGCAGGGCGCTGGGCTTTGGCGCCAAGATCGAAGACAAGCAGGAGGAGCGGGTTGGCAGGCTTCTTTCCCAGATGCGGCCGGAGGACCTGGTCAAATACGGGCTTATCCCGGAATTGGTCGGCCGCATGCCGGTCATGCTGCCGCTGGATACGCTGGACGAGGAGGCGCTGGTCCGCATCCTGACGGAACCGAAGAACGCGTTGATCAAGCAATACCAATACCTGTTTGAGCTGGACGGCGCTAAGCTGGAGTTTGAGGAAGACGCCCTGCGGGCCATCGCCCGTGAAGCGGTGACGCGCAAAACCGGCGCGCGCGGCCTGAGGTCGATCCTGGAGAGTTCGCTCATGGACACCATGTTTGAGCTGCCGGGCTCGCCGGACGTCGTATCCTGTGTGGTCACCAGGAGCACTGTGATGGAGGGGGCCAAACCGCTCATCCACAAGAAGCCCAAACAGTTGCCGGGCGCCGCCCGCAAGGCCGTTCCCAAGCCAGAGCCGCTGAGGAACGACGCGTCCTGAAAAAGCAGGGGCCTCTTCCTGATTCAAAAGGGAAGAGGCGTTTTATAAGGAGATACTGATGCCCAAGCAAGGCGCTGCCGCCATCACCATTCCGTTTTTACCCCTTCGGGGGATGCTGGTCTTCCCGCATACCGTGCTGCACATCGACGTGGGCCGCGGCAGGAGCGTCGCGGCCGTCAACGCGGCGATGTCCGGGGACCAGCGCATCTTCCTCATCATGCAAAAGAACGAAGAAAAGGAAGACCCCGAGGTATCTGACCTCTACCAGGCCGGCGCCATCGCGCGCGTCAAGCAGGTTTTGCACCTGCCCGGAAACAACCTGCGCGTGCTCATCGAAGGCGAAAGCCGCGCCCTGATGCAGCGGATCGTCCCCCATGAGGAGGCGTGGTTCGCGCAGGTCAAGACCATCCCGCCCTTTACCCCGATGGATGACAGCGCCGAGGTCCAGGCGCTCGTCCGCATGGCCAAGGAGAGCCTGGACAGTTATGCCGAGATCGGCAGCCGCGTCAGCGAAGACCTGCTGCGTTCGATCAAGCGGATCAGCGACCCGGACGAGTTGGTGGACGTCATCGCGGCCAACCTGCTCACCAGTCAGGAAGAGCGGCATGAACTGCTGGCGGGTCTGAAGATCGCGGACCGGCTGGAGCAGCTTTGCGTCCTCCTGAACCGCGAGATCCGCAACGCGAACATCGACCGCGTCGTGCAGCTGCGCATCCGCATGCAGGTGGACAAATCGCAGCGGGAATATTACCTGCGCGAACAGATCAAGGCCATCCAGGATGAGCTGGGCGAGGGCGAGGAAGACGATGTGGAGGAGATGCGCAAAAAGCTCAGCGCCATCCCGCTGAATCCCGAAGCCCGCGAGAAGGCCGACAAGGAGCTCGACAAAATCTCCAGAATGATGGCAGGCAGCCCGGAATCCACGGTATCGGAAAATTACCTGGACTGGCTGGCGGAACTGCCCTGGGGCAAATATTCAAAGGACCAGCTGTCCCTGAACCGCGCCCGGCGCATCCTGGACGAGGATCATTTTGGTATGGAGAAGGTCAAGGA
>CAZJCB010000001.1:2503-14919 GCA_964544245.1 uncultured Christensenella sp. | reverse complement strand
GTCCATGCGCAGAAAAAACGAGGAGAACGTGGTGCCCAAGGGCCCGATTCTCTGCTTTGTGGGCCCGCCAGGCGTCGGCAAGACCTCCATCGTCCAGGCCATCGCGCGGGCACTGGACCGCAAGTTCGTCAAACTGTCCCTTGGCGGCGTCCGGGACGAGGCTGAGATCTACGGCCACCGGCGCACCTACATCGGCGCGATCCCCGGGCACATCATCAGCGGCATCAAGCGGGCCGGCACGATGAATCCTGTCTTCCTGTTTGATGAAATTGACAAGATGAGCAGTGACTACCGCGGCGACCCGGCCAGTGCGATGCTGGAGGTGCTGGATTCCGAACAGAACGCCGCCTTCCGCGACCATTACCTCGACGTGCCCTTTGACCTCTCGCGTGTGCTGTTTGTCACCACGGCCAACACCCGGGACACCATCCCGCCGGCCCTTCTGGACCGGATGGAAGTGATCGAGGTCTCCAGCTACACCGAGGAAGAAAAGCTGCAGATCGCCAAAAGGCACCTGCTGCGCCGTCAGATCAAGGAGAACGGGCTGCCCAAGGGAAGCGTCAGGCTGTCTGCCGCCGCCATCCGCGCTGCGATTGAGGGCTACACCCGGGAAGCAGGCGTCCGGACCCTGACCCGAACCCTGGCGAAAGTGGTACGCAGGGCCGCGGTGGAAATGCTTGACAAGGATCTGAAAACGGTTGCCGTTACGCCCGGCGAACTGGAGAAATACCTGGGCCCGCCGAGGTTCCTGCGGGAACAGCTGGACAAGGAGCCCATGGTCGGGGTGGTCAACGGCCTGGCCTATACCGAAGTCGGCGGCGAGATGCTGAAGGTCGAGTGCGCCGTCATGCCGGGCAGCGGCAAACTGTCCCTGACCGGGCACCTGGGCGACGTCATGAAGGAAAGCGGCCAGGCGGCCCTGTCGTGGGTGCGCGCCCGCAGCGCTGTGTATCATCTGCCGGAGGATTTCCAGCAGAAGATGGACATCCACATCCACGTCCCCGAAGGCGCAGTGCCAAAGGACGGCCCTTCCGCCGGCGTCACCATGACCGTGGCGATGGTCTCTGCGCTCTCAGGCCGCAAGGTGCGCCAGGACCTGGCCATGACGGGGGAAATCACCCTGGGCGGTCGCGTGCTCTCGATTGGCGGCATCAAGGAAAAACTGCTGGCCGCCTACCGCGCCAACATCAAGATGCTGGCCTTGCCCCAGGAAAACCGCAAGGATGTCCTGGAACTGCCGGAATACATCCGCGAGGCGTTTACCATCCATTACGCGCTGACCGCTGATGAGGTCATCTCTCTCGCGCTGGTTCCCTGATGGACATCAAGTCGGCGGTTTTCATCACCAGCCTGCCCCGTTATGGAGAGTTTGCCGGGCGCGGGCTGCCGCAGATCGCGGTGGCCGGCCGGAGCAACGTCGGGAAGAGCAGCCTGATCAACAGCCTTTGCCGTATGAGGGGCCTCGCCAAGACCAGCAATACACCGGGCAAAACCCGGCTGATCAACATTTTCCTGCTCAATGAAGCTTTCCACCTGGTGGACCTGCCCGGCTACGGGTATGCAAGGGTCTCCAAGAAGGAACAGCAGAACTGGGGAAAGATGATGCAGGATTATTTCAGCCAGGCGGAACACCTGAAGCTCGTGCTGCACTTGGTGGACATCCGCCATGCCCCCTCCGAGGGGGATTTGCAGATGAACGCCTTCCTTTACGGGAGCGGGCTGCCCTTCCGCGTCGTCGCCACCAAGGCGGACAAGCTTTCACGCGCCCAGCGCGGGCAGATGATGCCCCGGCTGGCGAGGGACCTGGCGGTCCAGCCCTGGGAAATCCTCCCGGTTTCTTCCCAGACCGGAGAAGGGCGTGACAAACTGCTCAACGCCCTCGGGGACGTCCTCGCCGGTTGAGGAGGATTGCCCGGACAGGCGGAACTCGTTGCCATCCATTTGAGGTGATGGTATACTGAAATTGGACAGCAGTTTGCGGCGGAGGATGCATATGATTCACGTAGAGATTCTGAAACCCACCCCCGGGGCGCTCAAGCCGTTCATCCAGCTGCCTTTTGATATTTATAAGAAGGACCCGAACTGGGCTCCGCCGCAGCGGAGGGATCTGGCGCTTGCCCTGATGGGCGTGAACAACGATTTTTTCTCCCGCGGCATCCAGCGCATCTTTCTGGCCTTTGACGACGAGACCCCTGTCGCCCGGGTGCTGGCGGGCATCGATTTGCGCCTTTCCTCCCGGCTGGGGGAGCAGTCCGGATATATCAGCCTGTTCGAATCCTATGAGAATTATGAATACGCCCAGGCCGTGCTGGACCCGGCGATGCGCTTCCTCCGAGAGCATGGGGCAAAACAGGTTTTCGGCCCTGTCGCGCCCCGGTATGACCTTCTGAACCGCGGGATGCTGGTAGAGGGCTTTGACGGTCCCCCTGTGCTGCAGAATGCCTACAACAGCCCCGCGCTGCCCCAGATGCTGGAAAAGTTTGGTTTCCTGAAATGGCGCGACTATTATGCCTATGACATTCCCACCGACAGGATCCCGGTGGACCGGATCCTGCCCATGGCGGAACGCATCCGCCGGCGCTTCGGTTTTCGGGTCGAGCACGTCGATTTTTCACGCGGGAACCTGATCCGCGCGGCGCAGGATATGTCGGCCGTCATCTGTGAAGCCACGCCCGACGAGCCCGGGGTGTATATGCCCTCGCCGGAGGACCTGCTGGAGCTGTTCAAACGTGTCAAGCCCTGGCTGCGCAACCAGGCCTCGGTAATGGCCTATGCGGGCCAGCGCCCCATCGGCTGTGTGGTTGGATTCCTCGACTCCACCCCGTCGGTCCTTGGCACCGACGGGCGCCGCACGCCATGGAACTGGCTGCTCAGGGTCATTAGGACGCCCGGCATCAAGTCCGCCCGCTGCCCGATTCAGTATGTGATCCCCGAATACCAGAACATGGCCGTGAACACGGTGCTGCTGGCGGAAGCGGTGGACGGAGCGAAGCGGATGGGCATCAGGAACGTGGAAGGTTCCCTGGTGGACGAGACCCACATCGTTTCGATCAACAACACCCAGTTCGCCGGCGGCAGGCTCTACCGCAGGTACCGCGTGTTCAGGATGGACCTCTGATGGGAACGCGTTTGTTCCCTTGCCTGTAAGATTCCAGACTGAAGCTTCTCCCTGACACAAACGCAACGATGCGTGCTATTGACTGTTTTGACTGATTTTTTTCTGGAAGCCCGATTATCGCTTGACAAGGCAGGCGTGCTTTGATACGATGCCACTCGCGTCTGGAGGATACCTGGGTGTAGCGCAGCTTGGTAGCGTGCTTGAATGGGGTTCAAGAGGCCGAGAGTTCAAATCTCTCCACCCAGACCAAAAAACCTGGAGATACTCTCCAGGTTTTTTATTCAAACAATTCTCGCAATTTTTAGAACTTCCCGCCAGATCTTCCACCAAAGGAGGAACCACCTCGGCTCCCGGTTGAAAACCCCCCGCCGCCGCTTCCGCCGCTGCTGGTCTGGATCTTTGTACGGGTGACAGTCTGGTAAAGGTAGAGGTCTTCCGACTGGGTGAGGTTCAGGGAGTCCTTGAGAACGTAGCCTTCAGCGCCTTGCTTAAATTTGGCAATCTTCAGTTTGCTTTTCAGATACAACGCGTAGACCAGCCCAATTACTAACCCACCTATTAACATATAGGGTGCAAAAGTAAGTGCGTACTCAATTGGAGTAGGAGGAATAATCACCCTTCGAACATAGTCGAGATAATCGAGCATCGCATGAAAATATTCACCATTTGATAGTTTATTCTGAACAACACTACGTAGTTCATTGGATTCCCGATGAGTCAATAATGGAATTCCCGAACCGTGAGTTGCTTCGTAAGATTCGCGAATATCAAACATGACTGCAAATAATGATCCGTTAGGATATTTCTCAACATCTCTAAACTCATAGTAATAATCATAAGTATAGTCTTCTGCACCTCTGCCTCGTGAGTCCCTTGTTGTGTGCAGAATAACATCGAATCCGGTCTGTAAGTATAGTTCTTCTGCCTGTGTCTGTAGTGTTATTTCTTCCTCATCACTCAGGACATTCGCAAGGTCACTGACGTGCCGGAGCGTTTCTGCCCCGGAGCTTGACAGCATAACGAGAGAGAAGAGGACAATCAGGCATGCTGCGATGCGTTTCATCAGATCACCCCCGTAGCGCCCAGCACGTAGACAAGGGCAAAGCCTATGGCTGCGGCGCCGATCCCCATACTGAACATACGGCCAAAGAACTTGGCTTTGCTCCAGGGAATGTCGCAGGTCAATTCGCCTGTCTGGCCATTGATGGCGAAGGTGTAAGTCTTCTCTTCCTTTTTGGTAGTGATGAGCCAGATGGGGTACAGCACCGGCTGCGTGGTGCCGTCCAGTATTCTGATGCTGCTGCTCTGAGGCATCACGGTGGAATAGCCGGAAACCGTGCTCCTGAATGTGCTGTCCGTTGTGCTCCTGACCCGTTCGTTGGCCCGGTTCTGGCAGGCCTCCGTTCCCAGGTCTGCGCGGTTTGCCTGCGCGCCTGAAAGTGTCTGGGGTATGAAAGGGATCGCATCCTGGACCCGGTAGGGTTCGATGGATTCCGTGATCTTGTTGTCCAGCCGCTCGCTGGCGTCCACAGGCAGGTTCTGAAACTTCAGCGTGCCCGCGCGGCGGATGAGGAAGTGGCGCGTGGTGCGCACCATGTACTGGCCGCTGCGGTGGGAGGAAACTCTGGTGCCCCGATAGGTCATCCGTGCATCTGCCGTGCAGCCAAAAAGCCAGAACGGCGCGTACAGCTTGCGGATTTCTTCAATCTTCATGGGCCCTTCCAGGAAGAGGTTGGGGATCAGTTTGCGTTCTTTGAAATAATCCCGGAACATTTTCTCAGCCTGGTCTTTCTGGATCAGGAAGGGAACGATGGCTTCAGGCCTGGTTCCCGGCGTAAACTGCGCGGGGATCACAGAAGGGCTCCCGCAGAAAGCGCATTCGGTGGCCACTGTAGTTTCCTCTGTGAAGAGCTGCGCGCCGCAGGAAGAACAGGAATAGGTTTTTGTTTTTTCCATGTCTTCGCTGGAAAAGGATTCGGGTTCCATCTCCCAGCGCATGTCCTCATGCTGCGTGTCTTCCTGCTCGATCTGGTTGACCGCGCGGATGGTTTCAGGGTCAAAGGTATTGCCGCACGACCCGCAGGTCATTTCCTTCTGCCTGCCGTCGTATTCCAGCGGAGCGCCGCAGGAAGGGCATTTATAGCTCAGCGTGCTCATCTGGGTCCTCACTTCCTTTCATCAGCTATTCGTTCCGACTGAATACCTTCCGGGGAAGCCGACACCGCCAGATTCGCCGGCAGTCAGGATACGGTCTGTACTCAAATTATGATACAAACAACGGACCTGTTTGTAAAGCGTCGTGGAAGGCCTGTACGGGTGGATCGGCATGATAAACCGGACTGATCCCGTTTGATATTTGAGGACTTTGGGACCGTCTGAAGCCATGTGGAAGAGACGACGGGGGGATGATTTTCCAGTGTTTTCTCTCAGGGATCAGAAGGCTTGCCTGCGTGGCTGCTCATGTGGTATACTGCAATAGTCAAAGATGGTCAGCATCTTGGCGGAGGAGAGGTGACGCGCCGTGCGCTTAAGTGATATGATTGAGGAGTTCATCAAGGAACTTTGGGAAAAAGACCGCTCCGAGGTCGACCTGAAGCGCAATGAACTGGCGGAATACTTCCGCTGCGCGCCATCCCAGATCAATTACGTTCTGTCCACCCGTTTCACGCCTGATCACGGCTACGCCATCGAAAGCCACCGGGGTGGCGGTGGGTTTATCCGGATTATCCGCCTGCAGCACGATGACAGCGAAAAGCTGGCCTACCTGCTCAACCAGAGGGTAGGCGGCACCATCAGCGCCAGGGAAGCGAGGATTCTCTGTCTGCAGCTGGCCGAACAGGGTACGATATCAGCGCAGACCGCTGAACTGATGTATAGCGCGGTTGCGCCCCAGTCATTCACTGTTCCCATACCTGAGTCACTCAAGGATGAGATCCGTGCCAAGGTTTTGCGGAGCATGTTGCTCAGCGTTGCTCAACGCGGCTGAGAAGGGCAAGGAGGTTGTTATGATTTGTGAAGTTTGTCACCAGAAGAACGCGGACATTGTTTTCAAGACAGTGACCGGCGGCCAGGTCGCTACCAGGGCGATGTGCCTGGACTGTGCCCATAACATCCAGCAGGACATGATGAAGATGTTTATGGCGCTTGGGTTCAAACCCGGCCAGGTGGAGGAACCGCGCCTGAAAGAGGAGCCCAGGGTTGATATACCGCGCTTTGTCTGCGCGCATTGCGGCCGCCCTTTTACCCAGTTGGGAGAGCATACGATGGCCGGCTGTCCCTCCTGCTATGAAGCGATGGAGGGGGAGCTCGCGGCACATTTTGACCAGGGGAAAGCCGGCGGGACCGAACCCCTGAATGAGCAGGCTGCGATGCCTGAAGGACCCGTCAGCCTCAATGAACTCAAAATCCGCCTGATGGAAGCTGTCATCCGTGAGGAATATGAAAGCGCGGCCGCGCTGCGGGACGAGATCAGGGCTTCATCTGGCGCGGGAGATTAGCTGATTGAAACTGAGCAGCTGCATCCTCGCCGAAGCGTCTTTGCGCAGGAACTATCAGGACCTGCGCTTTTGCCCTCAGGATATCACTGAAGACCTGGAAACGAGCAAACGCCGAAGCCTGGCCCGTCTTTCTGAAAAACGTCCCGGCTTCAGTTTGCTAGAACCTGGCAGCGGCGACCAATATGCCATAAGGTTTATGGAGGAAGCGCTGCTGCCCCCGGCTTTTGAGAAGCTGACCCAATCAGCGCTGGCAGTCGTAGGGGGAGAATCCCTTTATGCCGCGGTCAACATTGAGGAGCACTTGCTGCTCAAAGCGCGTGGAAAGCCTGAGGATGCCACCGAGCTCATTGCCCGGGTGCGTTCACTGGAGCAGGATTTGGCAGATGAAAATTATCCGTTCGCGCGCAATCAGCGTTTTGATTACCTGTCTTACCGGCCGATGCTGGCGGGCAGCGGGCTTCACGTGTCGCTGGTACTTCACCTTCCGATGCTGAGCTTTCTCAAGCAGATACGCCAGCTATCTGAAACATTGCGGCAAGAAGCGAACTGCATCCTGAAGCCTTTCGGATGGCTGGACAGGCGCAATCCAGCCCGGCTCTTCATCCTGACCAACGCGTCCAGCCAAGGTATGAACGATGAGGAAATCATGGCAGCCGTGTATTCCTGCGGGGAAACGCTGGATAAAAAGGAAGGATTGCTGAGGGGCAAGTCCCTTCCGGTTAATAAACCGTCAAGCATGGCCGACCAGGTCTGGCGGGCCTATGGCACACTGCGTTATGCCCGGCGCCTGACGCCAAGCGATTACCTGAATCTGTGGAGCAGTGTCCGCCTGGGCGCCGCGGCGGAAATTTTACCCCTGCCACTTGAAAAGGCGGACGGACTGCTCAGCCTGTCCCGTGACAGCCTCTTTTATGGAGAGGAAACCGATCCCAGGACTTACCCTTTCCGGCGGGCGGATGCCGTTCGCCGTGCTTTATCAGGAGGATAAAATGCCCATTTTTGGAAAATTCGACCCCAAGGCAAAACAAGTGCTCGATTACGCCCAGCAGGCTGCCATCAACCTGAGGCATCGCTTCTGGGGTACGGAACACCTATTGATCGGCTTGCTGGCGCGCGCCGCGGACGACCTTCCGGGCCTGCCCGCGAACATTACCCTTGATTCAGTCCAGGAAGCGGTCCGCCAGCTGTCGTCCCCGGGGCAATTGCCGCCGAAGGTCCTGGAATTGACGCCCAGGATGAAAAAAGTGCTGGACGAAACGCTCACCCGCGCCCAAAAGCAGCAAGGGATGCCGGTCAAAGCGGTCATGCTGTGGCATACCCTGATCAATGAACAGGATTCGGTGGCCGTCCGTATCCTGACCGTATTCGGCTGCGACATGGACGAACTGCGCCGGGAAGCGGCGGACGCTTTCAATAGCGGCAATGCAGAAGAAAGCGGGCCAAATAAAAGTACGCTGGAAAAAAACAGCCGTGACCTGACAGCCCTTGCGAAACAAGGCAAACTGGACCCGGTCATCGGCCGGGAAAAGGAAATCGAACGCATGGCACAGATCCTTTCCCGGCGGACAAAGAACAACCCGGTGCTTATCGGCGCGCCAGGTGTGGGCAAGAGTGCCGTCGCGGAAGGCCTGGCCCAGCGTATTGTGCTGGAAGAGGTACCCGAGACACTGCTGGGCAAGCGCCTCCTCTCCCTTGATATCGGCAGTTTGATTGCCGGGACCAAGTACAGGGGCGAGTTTGAAGAGAGGATGAAGGACGTTGTCAGCGAGATCCAGAACAACCCGTCCATCATCCTGTTCATCGACGAACTGCAGAACATCATGGGAGCGGGGAAAGCCGAGGGCTCCATCGACGCGGCGGGCATCCTGAAACCCGCGCTGGCAAGGGGCGAGGTGCAGTGCATCGGCGCTACCACGCTGGAGGATTACCGCAAGCACATCGAAAAGGATGCCGCCCTTTCCCGCCGTTTCCAGCCTGTGATGGTGGATGAACCTGACAGCGAAAAATCATTGCAGATCTTAAAAGGCCTGCGGCCTCATTATGAGGCGCACCATCATGTCACGCTGACTGACGAAGCCCTGTCCTCAGCCGTTGAGCTCTCGTCACGCTATATTTCCGACCGATTCCTTCCGGACAAAGCGGTGGATGTGATGGACGAAGCGGCTTCCCGCGTGCGCTTGAAAACCTCTGCCGTACCTATGGAAATCAAGGAAAAAGAGCACAAGCTGGAGGCGATCGTCGCGGACAAGCGAACCGCCATTACACAGCAGGATTATGAGAAAGCTGCCGACCTGCGCGACAGCGAACGCAGGATGAGGGAAGAGATTGGCAGCCGCCGCAGGAGGTGGGAAGACGATCGCAGCGGAAACAAGCCGGAGGTCACGCAGGACGATATCGCCGCTGTTGTGGCCGGTTGGACCGGAATCCCGGTGCAGCGCATGACCATGATAGAGAGCGCGCGCCTGATGAAACTGGAAGAGACCCTGCACCGGCGCGTCATCGGGCAGGAAGATGCCGTTACCGCGGTCAGCCGGGCTATCCGGCGCGCGCGCGCGGGCTTGCAGGATCCCAAACGGCCCATCGGTTCCTTTATTTTCCTTGGCCCAACCGGTGTGGGCAAGACAGAGTTATGCCGCGCTTTGGGAGAGGCGATGTTTGGCGACGAGGATGCGCTCATCCGGCTTGATATGAGCGAGTACATGGAAAAACATACCGTATCGCGAATGGTCGGCTCACCTCCGGGCTATGTGGGGTATGAAGAGGGCGGCCAGCTGACCGAGCAGGTCAGGCGCAAGCCTTACTCCGTCGTGCTGTTTGACGAGATTGAAAAGGCGCACCCGGATGTGTTCAATATGCTGCTGCAGATCCTTGAGGATGGCAGGCTGACGGACAACATGGGTCGCGTGACCAGTTTCAAGAACTGCATCATCGTCATGACGTCCAACGCCGGCGCGCAGCAGTTGGCTTCAGGGCGAGCCCTGGGTTTCGGCGGCATCGGTGCCGGGCACGACATGAGCTACGAGGAGATGAAAACCCGTGTCCTGGACGAAATCAAACGCATCTTCCGGCCGGAGTTCCTCAACCGTGTCGATGAGATCATGGTGTTCCATCCCCTGAGCGACGTGCAGATAGCCCGGATTGCCCAACTGATGCTGGAAGTCATTGTCACGCGGATGCGGCAGCGCGGTATCGTCCTGAGCTTCGAGCCCGACGCTGTCAGCTTGCTGGCAAAAACCGGGTTTGACCCGCAATACGGCGCCAGACCCCTGCGCAGGGCAATCCAGCGCATGGTGGAAGACGCTTTGAGCGAAGGCATCGTATCAGGGGAGATCAAGGAAGGCGACCGGGTCAGCATGCGGGCGGATGGAGACAAGCTCGGTTTCAGCGTTGAAACCACGCCATATGAAAGTGAAATGAAGATACTGAGCGACCAGCCGGTGAAATAGAAGAAGCAGCAGCAGGCAGTCAATGGCAGGCGCCGGGGAAAATTCTGGCGCCTGCCATCATGACGGGCCGGCCTTTTCCTTGACCGGCTTTGAGGAACAACATATAATGGCGCAGAAAAAGGGGGGGACGCTGATGCGGGAACAAAAAACATACTATATCACCACGCCCATTTACTATCCCAGCGGGCATATGCATATCGGTCACACCTACACGACCGTTGCGGCGGACGTGATGAAGCGTTTCAAACGGCTCACCGGATACAACGCATATTTCCTCACGGGCACCGACGAGCACGGCCAAAAGATCGAGCGGCGCGCGAAAGAGGCGGGCCTTCATCCGCAGGCGTTTGTGGACGGCATTGTGGAGGACACCAAGGCAGTCTGGAAACTGATGGGCATCCAGTACGATGATTTTATCCGCACCACCGACGACCGGCATGAGCGCGCGGTTCAGAAGATTTTCAGGCGGTTTTACGACCAGGGGGATATCTATAAGGATTCTTACGAAGGCCAGTACTGTACCCAGTGCGAGGCCTATTGGACACCCAGCCAGCTGAAGGAAGGCGGCTTATGCCCCGACTGCGGCCGCCAGACCGAGTTGGTTCGCGAGGAAAGCTATTTTTTCCGCATGAGCAAGTACCAGGATTGGCTGATCCAGTACATCGAGGAGCATCCTGATTTCATCCAGCCTCCTTCCCGCGCCAGGGAGATGCTGCAGAACTTCCTGCGCCCGGGGCTGCAGGACCTATCGGTCAGCCGGACTTCCTTCAAATGGGGTGTCCCGGTGGATTTTGACCCGGAGCATGTGGTATACGTCTGGATCGACGCGCTGAGCAATTACATCACAGCGCTGGGTTATTTATCGGAAGACGACAGCCTGATGCGCACTTTCTGGCCGGCAGACGTCCATCTGGTCGGCAAGGAGATTGTACGCTTCCATACGATTTATTGGCCCATCATGCTGCACGCCCTGGGCCTTCCGCTGCCCAGGCAGGTCTTCGCGCACGGATGGCTTCTGTTCAACAACGACAAGATGTCAAAGTCCAAGGGAAATGTCGTGTATCCCCGCCCTGTGGTCCGCCGCTACGGCGCGGACGCGCTGCGCTACTACCTGATGCGTGAAATGCCATTCGGCGCAGACGGAAACTACACCAACGAAGCGATGATGAAACGCATCAACTCGGATCTCGCCAACGACCTGGGCAATCTCCTGAGCAGGACATCGGCGATGATCGAGAAATACTTCGGCGGCATTGTGCGCGAGCCGGATCCCTTGCAGGAGCAGGACAGCCTGTTGGTTGACCAGGTCGTTGCGCTGCCTGGAAAAGTGGAACAAGAGATGAACGCTCTGCAGTTTTCCCAGGCATTGAGCGAAGTCTGGAAGGTCATCGGTGCCTGCAATCGCTATATCGATGAGACCCAGCCATGGGTGTTGGGCCGGAGTGAGCAAGGTCACGGAAGGCTGTCGACCGTATTGTACGTGCTGGCGGAGAGCCTTCGCTTTATCGCCGTCCTGATTTCACCCGTGATGCCCGGAACCCCGGAGAAGATTTACAGCCAGCTGGGCATTACAGAAGATGAGTTGAAAACCTGGGACTCGCTTGCTACTTTTGGCAAAATACCTGCCGGGAAGCTCGTCGCAAAGGCAGAGGCAGTTTTCCCGCGCATCGACATCAACGTGGACCTTCCCCTTCTTGAAAAGGAGAATGAGCTGGAACTGGCGGCTGGCAAGGCTGCACCCGTTGAAATTCCGAAAACTGAACCTGCCGGGGAAGAGAAGCCTGAAGAGCCTGAGCAAATCGATATTGAGGATTTCCGGAAAATTCGCCTGCGCGTGGCGCGTGTGCTCCAATGCGAAAAGTTGGAGAAGAGCGACAAACTGCTCAAACTCCGGTTGAAAGTAGGGGACGAAGAACGCACTGTGCTCTCAGGCATCGCGCAGCACTACAAACCCGAGGACCTTGTTGGCCGGCAGTTGGTTCTGCTATCCAACCTGGCGCCGAGGAAAATCAGGGGAGTCGAGTCCCAGGGGATGCTCCTTTGCGCTGCGGAAGGGGATGACAGCGTACTTAAACTGCTTACCGTGGATGACGGCATCAGGGACGGGGTCGATATCAGTTGAGTTATCCCCTTCTTTTTGATTCCCACTGCCACCTGGACGACCAAAAATTCGACGAAGACAGGGACAGCCTGATTGAACGCCTTCCCGGCCAGGGGATATTTGCCTGCTTAAGCTGCGGCAGCGATGCGGCGAAAGATGGCGGTGAGTCGGGCGGAAAGAAGATCGTAGTCGGACTCGATGATAATTTCCCGCCGATGGGGTTCAAGGATGAGAACAATGAGATCGTAGGGTTT
>CAZJCB010000001.1:0-2493 GCA_964544245.1 uncultured Christensenella sp. | reverse complement strand
ATAAAAAGCTCACGGGCTTCTCTGGCGCTGGCCAATCGGTATCCCTTTGTCTGGGCTGCCGCCGGCATCCACCCTCATGAAGCCGCAAAAGCGACAGAGGAGGATTTTCTGGCGCTGGAGAAGTTGTTGGTGGAACCCAAGGCCATGGCGCTCGGTGAAATCGGCCTTGATTTCCATTATGATTTTTCGCCCCATGAACAGCAGGGTGAAGCGCTGCTCAGGCAGTTGAGGCTGGCATACCGGCTGGGAAAGCCAGTCGTGCTGCATGTGCGTGAAGCGCACGGGGCGATGCTGGATATATTGAAATCATTGGAAGGAAACCTCCCCAACGGCGTACTTCACTGTTTCTCAGGCTCCGCCGAGAGCGCGGCCGTGTATCAACAGTTGGGGTTTTCTATCTCTTTCGCTGGCTCGCTGACGTTCAGAAACGCGGAAAAACTGCGGCTTGCCGTTCAGGCTGTCTCTCCTGACCGCCTGCTGATAGAGACGGACAGCCCCTATCTGTCCCCTGAACCGTATCGGGGAAGGAGAAACGACCCTTCCAGGGTCGCGGAGGTCTGCCGTGTGCTGGCGGAACTTCGCGGGCTGAACTTTAAGGAAATGGCAAATCTCACCCTTATGAACGCCTGCGGGCTTTTTGACGTGCCAGTACCGGAATGATCAACCTGAACTGTTTCAATAATGTGTCGCATGTATCAATCATATTAAAAGTTCGGGAACATTCCGCGTCAGTTTATGTTATACTGACAAAACCATCCCCGAAAGGAGAGCGTGTGTGGAGCGCCGCCTGATCCTGGCTTCTTCCTCACCTCGGCGGCAGGAACTGCTCTATGCGATGGGGCTTGATTTTGAGGTCTGCAGCCCCGACGTGGATGAGAATATTGTGGGTCAGCCTGACGAGGTTGTCAGACTGCTCGCGCGAAAGAAAGCGGAAGCAGTATACTCTTATCGCCCTGAAAATGTCGTACTAGCTGCGGATACCATCGTACATATTTCAGGGGAAAGCCTTGGAAAACCAGGTAACCGCGCGGACGCTGCACGGATGCTCCGTCTCCTGTCAGGGACCTGGCATGAGGTCCTCACCGGCGTTTGCATGATTTCAAACGGCGGGATCCAGGAGGGAACAGCAAGGACCAAGGTGCGCTTTTCTCCCCTGACTGAAGAGGACATCAGGTTTTACTGCGCGAGCGATGAACCGATGGGCAAGGCGGGCGCGTACGCCATCCAGGGGTTGGGCGGGATGTATGTCGAGGAGATCAGCGGAAGCTACACCAACGTCGTCGGGCTTCCCACAGTTATGGTACGCAGGATGCTGCAAAACATCGCCTATCCAATCTTGAGACGGGAATAGACTGTATGGCAATCATCGCGCCTGACATCGGCATTGATTTGGGGACCAGCAATACCCTGGTGTACGTTCGCAACAAGGGTATCCAGATCAACGAACCGACGCTGCTGATCGTGTCGGGCAATGAACGGCGCACCATCAAGGCCATCGGGCAGGACGCGCTGTTGCTGGTTGGGCGCACCATTGCCGGGGACATGGCCGTCCGCCCGCTTCAGGAGGGAACTGTCAAGGACTTTGACTTGACGGAGGCTATCCTTCGATATTTCATCCGCAAGGCCATCGGTGTGTCCCACCTGATCAAACCCCGTGTTTATGTTACTGTGCCCAGCCGGGTATCTCCCGTAGAACGGCGCGTCATCCGGGAAGCGGCTGCCAGCGCCGGCGCGCGCAAGAACGCTATTCACCTGATTGATAAACCTTTCGCGTCCGCCTTCGGCTCCGGTCTGCCGGTGTTCGCGCCGGAAGGGAGCATGGTGGTGGATATCGGCGGAGGGACGACAGAGGTGGCGGTCGTCGCTCTGGGCGGTATCGTTCTCTCCCGCTCCATTCCGAACGCAGGGATCAAGATGGACGCTGTGCTGGTGGATTTCATCAAGCACGACCACAACATGCTCATCGGCGACAGGATGGCGGAAGACATCAAGATCGATTGGGGCGCGGCGCTCCCAGTCGCAGAGGAACGCAAAGTAGTGGTACGCGGACGTGACCTGATCACCGGCCTTCCCCAAACCGCGGAAATTTCTTCCAACCGCTTTTACGAGGCTCTCCGGGGCCCCTGCCTGATGATTCAGGAGACCATCCGCGAGGTGCTGGACAAGACCCCGCCTGAATTGTGCGGGGACATCCTGCGCAAGGGGATTTACCTGATGGGCGGCGGAGCCCAGCTATACGGACTGGACCGTTTCCTTGCATCTGAGCTGGGCCTCCCGATCACCCTGGCCCGTGACCCGATGCTGACCGCGGTGGCTGGTGTGGGCAACATGGCAGACAACTCTGAAGTGCTGCATAAACTGACCCGCGCCAATTTCATGCGTGATGAGAACAGATAGGGAGGGCGAAATGGCCGCCAAACGCGGCAGGCGGGAAAGGAAACCGGCGCAGTCTTGCGCGGAGCGCCAGCGCGGCCTCAGCCGCCTGCTGGGGGC